>CAYVLO010000029.1:0-14545 GCA_964452125.1 uncultured Anaerolineaceae bacterium
CTTTGCCGCCTCCGTTCCTCAGAATGACAACCCTCTCCGACAGGCTGCTAGATCGGTCGAAATCTCGTATCAGCGCCGTTCCGCTCCTGCATCAGATCCAGGATCAGGCCCTGGTATCGGCGAAGGGAGTAGCAGAAGGCCCGGTCGTAAAAAACTTGCACCGCGCCCGGGTGGGTGCCAAAGTCATCGGCGTTGATGATCAGTCGCTTCATAGACCCTCCACCTGACCCTGCATAGACCAGGCGCCGGTCTTGGTGATGCGAACCGACGCCAACCGGCCCGTCCAATCCACGTCGCCCACGTCGAAAAAGACCAGCTTGTTGGTGCGAGTGCGGCCGCGCCATTTGCCTTTGTAACGCCCTTCGACCAGTACTTCGACCGTCTGACCCAGAAGCCGGGCATTGATCTCGGCGACGATCCCCTCCTGGAGGTCGTCGACCACCTTGCGCCGCCGCTCCTTTTCCGCCAGGGGCACGTCGTCGGGCAGACGGTCGGCAGGCGTGCCGGGCCGCGGCGAGTAGGCGGCCACATGGACCATGTCGAAACGCAGATCCTCCAGCAGATGGTAGGTGGCCTCGAACTGGGCTTCGGTCTCGCCGGGAAAGCCCACGATGATGTCGGTGGCCAACCCCACACCGGGCATGGCGGCCCGGATGCGGCCCACCAGATCGCGGTATTCGGCCACGGTATAGCTACGGTTCATGCGCCGCAGGATCTGGTCGTCTCCAGCCTGCACCGGCAGCTCCATATGTTCGCACACCTTGGGCAGGCGCGCCGCCGTCTGGATCAACGCGTCGGTCATGTCGGCCGGGTGAGAGGTGAGGAATCGGATGCGGTCCAACCCCTCCACATGGTGGACCGCTTTCAGTAGATCCGCGAGATTGGGGTGCCACTGGCCTCTGACCGAGCGTCGATCCACTCCGGCTAGATCGTGGCCGTAGGAATCAACGTTCTGGCCCAGCAGGGTGACTTCGCGGACCCCTTGATCGACCAGGCTCTGCACCTCGGCCACAATCTCTGGTACAGGACGGCTGATCTCTGCGCCGCGGCGCAGCCGGACGATGCAGTAGGTGCAGCGGTGGTCGCAGCCCTGGCTGATGGGTACCCCAACCGAGACGGGCACATCGGGTACGGGTTGCGGAACCTCCTGTTCGGCCCGGGCCTGTATCTGCCGCGCCAATTCGACTACCGCCGGGACGTCGGAAGGCAGGATGAAGGCATCGACCCAGGGGTATTTCTCCTTCATGGCCTCGGCGTCGTGGACGTAGCAGCCCATGACCGCCAGCCGCAGGTTCGGTTTCTGCCGCTTGAGCCCTTGTAGGGAGGTCAAGCGACCCGTGACCTTGTCTTCGGCGCTCTGGCGGACGACGCACGTGTTCAGGAGAATGAGGTCCGCATCCTGCGGGTGGGTGGCTTCCCGATAGCCAAGCTCCGCCAGCGCTTCGGCCGCCTGCCGCGAATCGGCAAAATTCATCTGGCAGCCGATGGTCCAAATGTAATAGTTCATGATACGCCCACCACCTGAAAAAGAGGGTGGCGGTTCTCCTACCTTTCCAGTCTCTTGAGGATCGCACGGGCGGCCACCAACCCCGAGGCCGAGGCCTGCACCAGCCCCCGGGTGACCCCCGCGCCATCGCCCGCGGCAAACAGATTGTCCACCTCTGTCTCCAGATCGCGGGTCAGGTTCAACCGCGAGGAGTAGAACTTGGCCTCCACCCCATAGAGCAAGGTGTGGCGAGAACCGACGCCCGGGGCCACCTGATCTAGGGCATCGATCATCTCCAGGAGGTTGACCACATAGCGATAGGGCAGCACCAGGTTCAGGTCACCGGGCGTCGCCTCTTTGAGGGTGGGCCGGGTCACACAGCGCTCCAGCCGCTGGGCGGTGGTGCGCCGTCCGGCCTGGAGATCCCCCAGACGCTGCACGATGATGCCGCCGGAGAGGAGGTTGGCCAGCCGGGCGATATGCTTGCCATAGGCCGTCGGCTCTTTGAACGGCTCGGTGAAGTTCTTGCTCACCAGCAGCGCAAAGTTGGTGTTCTCGGTCCGCTTGTTGGCGTAGGAATGCCCGTTCACGGTCATCACGTCGCCGGCCCATTCGGTGACCACTTCGCCATAGGGACAGACGCAAAAGGTCCGCACCCGGTCGTCAAAGGTGCGCGAGTAGTAGAGGAATTTGGGCTCGTAGAGCACGTCGGTCAGGGGCGCCAGGATGTGGGCCGGCAGTTCCACACGCACGCCCACGTCCACCGGGTTGATGCTGAGGGTGAGGTCCAGGTCGCGCGCCAGTTGGGTGAGCCAGTCGGCCCCTTCGCGCCCGGGGGCCACCACGACATAGGGCGCCGCCAGCATCTGGCCCTGCGCCGTCTCCACGCCGATGACCTGCCCGTTCTCGGTCACGACGCGGCTGACCTCGGTCCGGCAGCGCACCTCGACGCCCCGGTCGAGCAGCTCTCGATACATGGCGCCTAGGAGTTCGCTGCTGCGCTCGGTGCCCAGGTGGCGAATGGGATAGTGTTGCAGCCGCAACCCCGCCAGGACGCCCCGGCGGGCGATCTCTTCGATTCGATCCAGATCCCCGCTGTGCGGCTTGCCGTCGGCGCCGAACTCGACCCAGAGGGCATCGACCTCCTGGATCAGTTGAGCAGCTTCCTCTTCGCCGCGAACCTCGGCCATCAGGCCACCGACCTCTGTGGTCAGGGTGAGCTTCCCATCGCTAAAGGCGCCGGCGCCCCCCCAACCGGTCATCAGGGAACAGGTGGGACACTGGATGCAACGTCCCCTTTCGCGGGCCGGGCAGTGACGCCGGTCCAGATCCAACCCCTTGTCCAACATCAAAATCCGGGCGCGGCTCGAGCGAGACAATTCCAGCGCGGCAAAAATGCCGGCTGGCCCTGCCCCGACGATAATGACGTCGTAATCCGTTCGAGTCACTGTTCCTCCCTGACTGCCGTCAACGCCTCAGGACACAACCGTTGTGCTCACTCCCAATGGGCATCCAAAGCCGCTTCATCAGCCCTCCCCGCGGGAGGCGATGGCCAAAATCGGAATGAACCAAGTCGAGTCCAGGGTCACCTCGCCGGGCGGAAGGTTCGAGCGCTCGAGAAGGTCTCGGGCCTCGTCGCGCGTGTAGGCCGACCGCACCGACTCGTAGTATCCCCCATAGCCTCGGTAGCTGCCGTAGGGCAGGCTGATCACAGGAATGCTGGCATAGGCAAAGGCCCGCTGCACGAGATTCGTCTGGCGGCAGAGATCGGTCAAATGATACCGCCCGCCCGGCTTTAGCACCCGCGCTGCTTCGTTCAAAATCTGGAGCGGGTCGCCCCAATGGTGCATGGCAAAGGAGCTGAACACCAGATCGAATTGTCCGTCGGCAAAGGGCAGTTTGTGGGCGTCGGCCTGGGGCCAACCGCCCCGCCCATTCAGCCCGGCGCGGTCGGCTTTGCGGCGCGCCTGTTGCACCATCGCCAGCGACAGATCCAGGCCCACCATGTGCAGGCCCGGGCTCCTGCGCGCCAGGTGGATGGCGACGGTGCCCGGCCCGGTGCCCAGATCGAGGCACCAGCCCTCGTCCACGCCCTGAGCCAGAGCGCCGCTCACGAACTGGCGGTAGACGGTGCGCACCAAGGGGGCCAGGGTGATGACGGTGTATAGGTGGACCAGGGCTTTGGGCTCCACGGCCGATGCCTCGGGCACACGATGTGCCAGGCTCCAATAGCTCATGACCGGGTAAAGTACCGCCAGGTTTGTTCCAGCCCTTCGCGGAGGGGCATGTGGGCCTGCCAACCCAGCTCCTGTTGGATCTTGGTACACTCCAGGTACGAGTCGCGGGCATCCCCGGGGCGGCGAGGCCCTCGCCGCGGTTGAAGATCGTGACCCGTGGCGTCCATCAGGATCTGATATAGGGTGTTGATGCTGGTGCCCTTGCCGGTGCCGACGTTATAGGCCTGTCCGTCTCCCCCTTCCAGGGCCAGAAGGTTGGCGCGGGCGCAATCGCTGACGTGGACAAAGTCGCGGGTCTGTTCGCCATCCCAATGGATTTCGGGGGCTTTTCTCTCCAACAGGTTTTGGCAAAAGATGGCAATCACCCCCGCCTCGCCAAAGGGGTCCTGCCGGGGCCCGTAGACGTTGGCGTACCGCAGGCTGGTCCAAGGCAACCCATGCTCCAAACCGTACAAGTGTACGTACCGCTCGCCGGTGTGTTTGCTCAGCCCATAGGGCGACACCGGGCGAACCGGGTGGTTCTCGTCCATGGGCAGGTATTCGGGATTGCCGTACATGGCGCCACCGGAGGAAATGTAGATGAACTTGCCCACGCCGGACTGGCGGGCCGCCTCCAGCACGTGGAGGGTGCCCAGGATGTTCTGCGTGGCATCAAAGGCCGGATTGCGCACCGAAAGGGATACGACGGGGTTGGCGGCGTGATGGTTGACGACGTCGGGCCGCTCTTGCTGAAAGAACTCCAAGAGTCCGGGCCCATTCATGTCCATCTCGACCAGGCGGGCCGCCGGGTTGACATTCTCCCGCTTGCCCGAGCTTAGATTGTCCACTACCACGACCTCGTGCCCCGCTTCCACGTAAGCATCCACCACATGCGAGCCGATAAAGCCGGCGCCGCCGACGACCGCGATTTTCATCGATTACCCCTTTCTGATTTCCCGTTCCGTGCGCCGCTATTGTAGCATGCAAGGCCCAAAGGCTCAAGTTTGGGGCCTGTCGATCGGGTTCAGCTCTCAGGCAAGGCTGTTGCCAAGTCGACCCAATCGTGGTTCACCTCCTCGCTGCCCCCGTCCTTTACACAGTCCGAGTCGCCTGGTGTATAATACCAGACATCAGGAGCAGTTGCAATGTTACCTCGCTCGACTGGTGCCCAAGGATGGCTTTCTGACTTTCGCTCGACAGAACTGTCTGACCACATCCAGTGTATCACTGTTTATCTAAAAGCGAGAAGGTAGATACTTGGCAAAATTCGAAAATGTGTGGTATAATATAGAAAACGATAGTCAAGAAGTTTTACGGAGAGAAATATGGCTTTATCACTCGATCTGATAAAAAAGCCCGAGTTTGTCTGGGCAACTCTTGACGAAACGCTGGAAAAGGTACGCGAGCGGCTACAGCGACCCGAGATCAAGAACAAATGGCAGGCCTTTGTCCTGGTGTATAGCGACGGTGATCGCTATGCCGCCGCGCCGGTCCATGCCATCCAACCCCTGGTCTGGGACAAGGGGCCCACTGCCCTCAAACGGACCCTGAAAGAACTGGGGATCTTTCGGTTGCAAGCCGGTATCGAACAGAGTCAGATGGAGGACCAGGATGCTGTGCGCCTGGCCCGCAAGCACGGTGGATATGCCATCGTCCTGCAGAACGGGGAATATGCCGGCCTGGTGATGACCGACGTCTCTTATCCGTCCAGACCCCACGGCGCCTTTGACTTCTACGACAAAGCCCTGCCCCTCTCTACCCTGACCGATACCGAGTTTGTGGCAGCCACCGCCGACACGACGCTGGCCCAGGTGGCCAGCGACCTCCAAAAGCTACAAAACCCCCAGGGCGCCTATGTGGTCGTCGACATGGGCGACCATTCCTTTCGGGTGGCCATCGCCCAGGATTTGAACCAGGGCGTGAGGAAGGGCGGCCGGAGCATTTGGTCCCGTCCGCTGCGCCACTTTCGGCGCTTTTTGAGGCCGGCTCTCGACCGGCCCTTTGAGGCCGTGGGAGTGCAGCAGGTGCAGGAGCTGATCGGCAGTGGCCGGTTTCTGGTGCTCACCGACAACAAAGGGGCGCCCATCGGACTGGTACCGACCCAGGAGCTGCACCGCCATGTGGAAGAGCTTGCCACCAGCCAAGAGCCAGCGCCCCCCAGCTCGAACCCAGATCTCTTTTCGGCCGAGCCCTCCTTTCTGGAAAAGCATGAGCGGGAGGTGCGGGCTGCCCGGGAGCCTCGCTTTGTCAATCTTTGGTTCGAGGATAGCCAGGAGCGGCTATTTCCCCGGTCCAAGCCCCTGATCCAGGGACACCTCTACCATTTGACCGTGAACGTGGGCCGCCTGCTGGAGCAGTCCATCGTCGACTGGAACCGGACCGCCAGCGGCCCCCATGCTATCGTCGAACCCCTGAAGCCGGCCCTTCTCTATATTTCGGTTTCGTCGGAATCGTTCGACATCCCCAATCCGACCCGCGATCTGTGGCTGCCCGAAGATGGAGATACCGATTGGGTGCGCATCCCGGTCCGGCCCGTACAATATAGCCGCGGCGACGATCTGGCCGATCTGTGGGTGTGTGTGTATTATCGGACCTATCTCGTGCAGACCTTTCGCGTCCAGGTGGAGGTGGTGTCGGAGGATGAACGAGCCCACACCGCCCACCCCCAGTTTGCCCAATTGACCCACAGCCGGGTGTCGGGATTCCCCGAGATGGAAAAGCTGGGGCCTCAGGAGTTGAGCCTGACGATCACCCCCGATGGCAGTGACCGCTACCGCTTTACCCTCCTGGTCGATCCCGACCGATCGGACAAGGCGGCTGCGCAGCAAGCCGTCCAGCTCTCGTGCACGGTTCGGCTGACGCGAGATGACCTGACCCACCTGATCACCAAGGCCCGGCGCCAACTTCACAACGTGGTGCAGACCTTTGACCTGTTACAGGCCCAGGATGTCTTGACCTTTCGCAAGGCCACCCGGGCGCTGGCCCAGGTGGGCCGCCAGCTCTACCTGAAGCTGTTTGCTGATGGCTCGGCCGAAACCCTGAAGGAGTGGATGGCGGCCAACCTGGCCGATGGTTCCACGCTCCAGATCATCGACCTGGCCGGTGATTTTGTCTTTCCCTGGGGCCTGGTGTACACTGACCAACCCTGGGCCGACGACAAGACGATCGATGTGACCAAGTTCTGGGGCTGGCGCTATAACCTGGTGCTGATGACGGCCGAGATGCTGGACACCTATCGCGAGGTAGTGCCGACGGTGGCGACCAACCACCCGCTGCGCGTCAGCGTTGGGCTGTACGAGCGTCTCAAAGGGGTGGAAAAGCAACGCGCCTTTTTCAACAACCTGAACGTCCAGACCAACCACCGGGTCCAAGCCGAGATCTTGACCGAACGCCGAACCATGATCCAGGCCCTTCAGGAGGCCAATCGCGACATCTATTACTTTTTCTGTCATGGCTACACCGAGCGGGTGGCCACCGACATCCAGATCGATACCGAACTGGTCCAGCACTTTTCCCATCTTGCGGCGTCCAATCCTACCACCCGACCCCAGTCGATCCGCGACCACCTGGACGACCTCTTTGACGTCAGTGATTCCTGGCTGCGGCTGACCCACGGGCGCCTGCCCTTGACGATGCTCAAAGAGTTGGTGCCCGACAGGCTCACCAACCACCCCTTGGTCTTTTTGAACATGTGCGAATCGGCGCAGGTTCTACCGTCCATCTCGGACGGGTTCGTGCCTTTTTTCATCAAACGGGGCGCCCGCGCGGTGATGGGCACCGAGTGCGCCATGAACACCCTGTTCGCCGATGAATTTGCCCGCAGCTTTCTCACCTTCTTTTTGGCGGGCAGACCCGCCGGCGAGGCTCTGATGGCCCTGCGCCGTCACTATCTGGAACAGGGCAATCCATTGGCGCTGGCCTATACCCTCTATTGCGACGCCGACCTCAAGCTGAGCCGGCCGCTGATCTCGCTCCGACCCGAAACCTCTTTGGCAACCCCGCCGGCGACCCCGGCTGCCGCCCGCCTGAGCCAAGATCAGGAACGATTGCAGGCGGTGGAATCCCTGTGGCAAAACGATATGGATGGGCTGTTGCTCACCCTGGCAGCGCGGGTCAAAGCTGCTCAGCATGGCCTGGCCTACGATGAGCTGGGGATGTGGGCGCCGCCCGAGAACGTCTTTGCCTGGGATACCCGGGCTGGCCCCGAATGGACGGCCAATATGAAGGCCCTGGGCCAAAAGTGGTGGGACAAGCTGGAACCGCAGCTCTACCGCCTGCTCTGCCATCCCAGCGAAGAACGGGATCAACTCATGGAGGCCCTGAGCGAGGGAATCAAGATCCTGGCGGTGGCGCTGGCGCCCACCCTGGTCGCCAATGCGGCCGAGGTGCCTGCGGTGGCCATTGTGTTGGCCACCATTGCCGCGAAAAAGATCGCTGACGCCGGCCTGGATGCCGCGTGTGAGCTGTGGTCCGGTTCGTTGCCCACAGCCGCCGCAATCAGCACATCGGGCGCCGCCGGCAGCGGATAACGGCAGCGCCACTGCCAGACCGACAAAAGCACCAGGATGAACGCTCGCCGCCCCCGAGATTGGGGGCGGTTTTTTTCTCCCGGCGGCCTCTAGGCTGGCAAGAGAGCCGCCATCACCTGCCGGAAACGATCCAGGTCGGCGTTGGAGATCCGCGCCGGGTGGCGCATGGGCACGACGGTCACGCCGTTGGCAGAAAAAACGCGGGCATGGACCTGCGAGATGGTCAGAGGGGACGGGCCAATCAGTCGCGGAAAGATAGCTTGCAACGCTACGTTGCCGATGGGCACCACGATAGAAGGGCGCAGCAAGTCCAGCTCTTGCCACAGATAGGGGAGGCAGTTCTCAATCTCCTTGGACCGGGGCGTGCGGTTGGCAGGCGGGTTGCAGCGGACGACGTTGGTCACAAAGCAGCGAAGGTGAGGGCGCTCAGCGCGGGGATCGGCCTCGTTCGAAAGCCCCAGGTCGATTAGCAGCCGCTGAAGTCGCACGCCCGACCGGTCTCGCGTAAAGGGGATGCCGGTCCGATCTCCGCCCTTGTACCCAGGCGCCTCGCCGATCCAGCATACCCGCGCGTCGGGCGCTCCATAGCCATGGACGACACACCGCCGGTTGGCGACCAGTTCGGGGCATCGCTCACAGCCTTCGGCCACACGGACCCGCTGCATGTCCCTCTTTTCGCGTTCGGATGTTGCCTGGCCTACTCGCCCAAGGCCTGGTTAGGTTGGCGGTGTCGCAAGACCTGCAAGACCAGGGCCTCTTGGGCGCTCGACAGCCGGTAGACGGTTCCCTTGGGCACGTGGGTCAGCTCGCCCTGATGGAGGGAGGCGATTTCCTCCTCGCTCTCCACATCCACCTGTCCCACAAAGCAATAGACCAGCGAGTCGTACGTCTCGGCGGTTTTCCAGGGGCCCACGCCCGTACAGAGCACCAGGTTCAGAGCGCAGGTGTCTACATCGGCCAAGACGATGGGTGTGTGGGCCACCATGATCTGGCTCCCAACCGCCGTTACATTGACCTTCTCCAATCGACCCAGGTCCCGGGACGCAAAAAAGCGCCGGTCGCCATTGCGCCGGTTGATCATCAGCCGGGGTTGCAATAGAAGCACTGTGGAGCGCAGCAGGGAGGAAGTGCGATGCCCCAGCCCCTTGGGAGCGACGGCCAGTTCGCCCGGCCGGAGGATCGCCGTGCCCCAATCGCTTTCCAGGCTGACCGTGCCGCTGTACACCAGGAACAACTCATCCTGATCCAGGTGACGATGCTGGGGCATGGCCCCCTGGCACAGGTACAGGCTCAACACCAGATCGTCCAGCGTCACCAGATCGATCATGGTAAAGGGCTCGTGGAGCCGGTCGGCGTGTTCGGCCACGCTTACCACTTGGAACTGTGGGGGATGGGTCATCGGATCGTTTCTACCCTAATTTCGACAACGTGATATGGGTCTGGGCCTGATACTTGCCTTTTTTGTCGGCGTAGCTGACCTCGCAGGGCTCGTCGCTTTCGAAAAAGAGCACCTGGCCGATGCCCTCACCGGCATACAGGCGAACGGGGCGAGGGCCCACGTTGGCGATGCACAGGGTGGCATACCCCTCCCAACCCGGCTCAAAGGGGGTCACATTGACCAGCACACCGCAGCGGGCATAGCTGCTTTTGCCCGTGCACAGCGTGAGAACCTGAAGGGGAATCCGAAAATACTCCACCGTCCTGCCCAGAACAAAGGTCTGGGGCTCGAGATCCAGGACGTCGGCTTGCACCTCGACAAAGGCGTCCACAGCGATGTCCTTGGGGTCCAGCAGGCCGCCCGCCTTTGCTGGCACCCTGAAGGCATGGGCCAAACGGATGTCATAGCCGTAGGAGGACAGGCCGTAGGAGATGACCGGCCCACGCACCTGAGCCGGTTCAAAGGGTTCGATCATCCCCTGCTCCCGGGCCATGCGCCGGATCCAGCGATCGGGTTTGATGGCCACAAAACGCTTCTTTCCGAGCACGCAGGCCCCATCGCGCCCCGCGGGCAACCCCAGGTGGGCGTGCTCGTGTGGGATGCCTGCATTATACTCGAAAAGCGCGGGGGCGCCAAACCATCCAGGGAAGGGAGGAACGATCTTGCCCGCCCAGGGGATCGCGCTAGCCCCGGGTCAGGGTATGGACCCGCCGCACCTGCTCGACGACCTCGGCAACGGATCGCTCGTCGCGGGTGGACGGCCCCAGCGGATCTACCAGTTGCCACGCCGGGTCGCGAAGCAATACGGCAAAAGCGTTGAGGATCGAATAGGCCAGGGCATCCAGGTGATAGCCGCCCTCCAGCGTACACACCAGACGGCCGCTGCACAGCTCGTCGGCCAGATCCCTCAGCGCGCGGGTGATGGCCGTGTAACCCTCGATGGAAAGCTGCAAAAAGGCCAGGGGATCGTCCCAGTGGGCGTCGTATCCAGCCGAGACCAGGATCAACTGGGGCTGAAAGCGCCAGGCGGCAGGCCCCACGATCTCGGCCATGATGCTGGCAAACCCTTCGTCGCCGACGCCGCCCCCGAGGGGCACGTTGACTGTGCTGCCGCGGCCCTCACCTTGGCCGATCTCTCGCCAGTGGCCGGTGCCGGGATAATGGGGATACTGGTGGGTGGAAATGTACATCACGCGGGGATCGGCGTCGAATTCGTCCTGGGTGCCGTTGCCGTGGTGGACGTCGAAATCAAAGATGAGCACCCGGTCCAGCCCGCGCTCTTCCAGCGCATAGCGCGCGGCAATGGCCACATTGTTGAACAGGCAAAAACCCATCCCTTTCCCTCGTAGGGCATGGTGCCCCGGAGGGCGTACGAGGGCAAAGGCGTTTTCTACCGTGCCGTCGAGCACGGCGGCCGTCGCTTCCACCAGGCCGCCTGCCGCCATCAAAGCGGCCTGATAGGAAGCAGGACGCACATAGGTATCGGCATCCAAATGCCCGCCGCCCTGCTGGGCAACCCGTTGTACCTTTTCCACATAGCGAGGGTCGTGAACTCGCCCCAGTCGGTGAGCGGCAATGGGCACCGCCGGAATCAAGTGCAAGCGTTCCAACATCCCGTACTGTTCCAACACACGGAGGATGGCCTCCAGGCGTTGGCGGTTTTCCGGGTGGCCCTGGAGATCGTGTTCGAGAAAAATCGGATCGTACACGTACCCGGTTGCCATGGTACCTCTCCTTTGTTACATTTCTCGACGGCCCTGCAATGCGCGCCCCAGCGTCATGGAATCGGCATATTCCAGATCGCCGCCCACGGGCAGCCCCCGGGCCAGGCGCGTGATCGAGATCCCCAGGGGGCGGATGAGCTGAGCCAGGTACATGGCAGTGGCTTCGCCCTCCAGGTTGGGGTTGGTGGCCAGCAACACCTCATGGATCGGCTCCTTTTGGAGCCGGACCATTAGCTCGCTGATGCGCAATTCGTCGGGGCCGATCCCCTCCACCGGCGAGATGGCCCCGTGCAAGACGTGGTACAGACCCCGATACTCACCGGTGCGGTCGATGGCAATGACATCCAGGGGTTCCTCGACCACACACAAAATGGAGCGATCGCGCCCTTCGTCCTGGCAAACGGCGCACGGGCTCGTTTCGGTGATGTTGAAACAGACGCTGCAAAAAACGGTCTTTTGCTTCAGCTCGACAAGGGCGCTGGCCAGCGCCTCGGCCTGTTCAGCCGGACGGCGCAAGAGGTAAAAGGCCAGCCTCGATGCGGTCTTGGGGCCGATGCCGGGCAATTGGGCAAACGATTCGATGAGCCGGGTTACAGGCTCGGGCGTTACAGCAGGCATGGGTATGGGCTCTCTACACCGATCCGGCTATCCCAGCAATCCACCCAGGCCCCCGAGATCCAGGCCCCCGGTGAGCGAGCCGAGTTGCTGAGCGGCCAATCCCTGCGAGCGCTCGATGGCTTCGTTGACCGCCGCGATGATCAGATCCTGAAGCATCTCCACATCCTCGGGATCGACCACTTCGGGTGCGATCTTGATCGATTCGAGCCGCTGGTGCCCGCTCATGACCACTGTTACCACGCCGCCGCCCGAAGTCACGGTGACCGTCTCTTCGCCCAAGGCCTCCTGGGTTTGCATCATCTGCTCTTGCAGCTTCATGATCTGTTGTCGCATGTCGGGCCGGCCGCCGGGACGGCTGGCCTGAATTCGTCGTCCTTTACCTTTTGCCATGGTTGACGTCCTCCACTCTTGAAATCCGCTCGACACACCCCGCCTGCCGGGGTGATTGGTTTACTCCTGAACGGTACGCTACTGGTCCATCTGCTTGCACAAGCCGACCATCTACCGCGTTCGACAGGCCGCCACCGCCCCCAGTGCGACGGCGAACGCTAGGGGATGATCTGGGTTTCGCCGCCGCGTTCCTGCGCCCAACGGTTGATCTCTTTTAGTGCATCGCCGCCCAAAGGCGGGTCCGCCGCCGAAGGCTCGCTCGCTTCAGGTCTATCCTCTTGAGGCGGGGCGGGGGCCGCCGGGCGCGCCGCCACCGGCTGCCGGGGCCTGAATTCTGAGGCCAGCACCCATTTTACCCGGCAGGCCACGCCCATCACCTCGCTCAATGCGTCCTGGATCTCGGTCCTGCGCTGCGGGTCGCCCAGCTTTTCGCGCAGAAACGGAAAGGACAGCGCCAGGACGACCTCGTTGCCCTCCACATCGACCGGTTCACAGCCGCTGTTCAACACGGCCTGGGTCGCCGGATTACGCTGCCGCACCGATTGCACCACCTGGGCCCACGACTGCTTGATCGCTTCAATGGTCAGCGAACCCGCGCTCCCCCCAGAAGCCTCGGCGGTTGCCAGAGGTTCTGTCGCAGGCGCCTCTGCAGGGGCCGCTTCTCGAGTGGCCTCCTGCGCCGTCTCGGCAGGGGCGGGAGCCGCGGTAGGTTGCGGGGCCCTCGGGGCCTCGGCTGGGGTCGGGCGCGCCTGCGCCGGAACCACCCTCTCGGGGGCTGGCTCGGCGACCCGGGCAGCCTGGGGCGCCGCATGCTCCAAGGAACATTCGACCAGCGCCATTTCCAGTGGAAGCTGGGGGATGGCCTGAAGGCCGCTCTTGAGATCGGTGGCTGCCTCGTTAAAGAGGCGGATGGCTTCCATGAGCCGCGGCATCGACAGTCGACCGGCCAGATCTTCCATGCGGGCGGCCTGCTCAGCAGTGACGTTCAGCAGGCGGGTGCCCGCCCCCTGCTTGATCAGGAGCAGCCCCCGCAGGAACTCGACCACCTCGCGGCCAAATTGGCGGGGGTCTGCGCCGTGCCTCACCACCTGATTGATGAGATCCAGACCATCGGCCACGTTGTTTTGCGCCAGATAGGCCACCAGATCGCCGGCGGCCTCGCTCTTGACCATGCCCAGGACCATCTGCACCTGATCCAGGGTGATCTCGGTGCCGTAGGTGGTCAATTGATCTAACAAGCTGATGGAATCGCGCAAGGCGCCCGTGCCCTGTTGGGCGATGAACTCCAGGGCATCTGGCTTGACCTTGATCCCTTCCTTCTCGGCGATGGTGGCCAAACGGCCGACGACGGCCTCGATAGAGATGCGCCGAAAATCAAAACGCTGGCATCGAGAAGAGATCGTAGCCGGAATCTTGTGGGGATCGGTGGTCACCAGGGCAAAGATGACGTGGGGTGGGGGTTCTTCCAACGTCTTGAGCAGGGCGTTAAAGGCCGGCTCGGTGAGCATGTGGGCCTCGTCCAGCACATAGACCTTGTATTCCCCCTGGTTGGGCCGAAAGCCGACCTTTTCGCGTATATCGCGGATCTCGTCGATGCCGCGGTTGCTGGCGGCGTCGATCTCGATCAGATCCAGCAGGCGCCCCTCGTTGACGGCAATACACAGGGGGCACTGATTGCAGGGCCGGCTGTCTTTGGGTCCCACGCAATTGACCGCCTTGGCCAAAAGGCGGGCCACCGTCGTCTTGCCGGTGCCCCGGGGGCCTGTAAACAGGTAGGCGTGACGGATCTTTTGGGTGCGCAGGGCATTGCGCAGGGTGCGGGTGATCGGTTCCTGGCCCACCACCTCTTCGAAGGTCTGGGGTCGGTACTTGAGATACAGCGCCTGGGTAGACATCCACTCTCCTCAGTCAAGCTGGTATCTAGTGTACCAGAGATGAGCCGTTTCTGCAAGGGCCAGATCGAGGACGACAGGGGTAAACGCATTGGGCTCAACAGAGACTCGAAAGTTGGGCTGATCTGATCGTTTCGTATTGAAAAAGTCCGCTCGGCCCAGATCGCCGGATCCGGGCCCCTTCTGCCGCAGAATAACTCATAGTTCGCTCATTTTGGGAAAGGGTTTCGAGATTTGTATCAACCTATTTCT
>CAYVLO010000030.1:0-14383 GCA_964452125.1 uncultured Anaerolineaceae bacterium
CATGGACCCCCGACTGCGCACCCGCATGCTGGATCAAACCCGCTGCACCTATTTCGTGATCAAGGCGCCGGCCTACCGGACCACAACCAAAAAGCGCGACCGGCGCAAGCGGTCCTGAGAGAGCGTTAGAGAAGGGCATCCTCCTGTGAGCGACCACCCACGACGCCGTGCCTGGCTGATCGAAGCGATCCTCATCGCCGGGCTGATCCTCCTGCCCCTGCTGTTCTGGTGGCAATTGTGGGCGCCGAGTCCTGCCGCGCGAGCCACCCTGCCTGAGGGGGATTTCAGCGGCCAGTATTACCCCTTGCAACTCTTTGCCGCCCGCGAGCTGGCCGAGGGAAGGCTGCCAGCCTGGAACCCCTACCTCAATGCCGGGCAGCCGGGGTTGGCCGATATCCAAACCGGGTTCTTTTACCCGCCCAACCTGCTGCTCAACCTGGCGTTGAGGCTGGTGGGGGTGCCCTACGGCCTGGGTACGCTCACCGCTCAGGTGGTGCTCCACTTTTCCCTGGCGAGCCTGTTCACCTACCTCTTTGTCCGCCACCTGGCCCGGCGCGCCGGGGCCCGGCGGACGGCGGCCCGTGGGGCCGGGTTGGTGGCGGCCCTGAGCTTTACCTACAGCGGTTACTTGACCTCTTTTCCGGTGCAGCAGCCGACCATCCTGGAAACAGCAGTGTGGCTACCGCTCGTGCTCTTGTTCCTGGATCGGGCCTTCTTCCACGCCCGGCCTGCCCCCCAGGTGATCCTGGCGGCCCTGGCCCTGGCCTGTGCGCTGCTGGCGGGCCACCCGCAGACGGCCATGCACCTGGTGTATGCCACCGCCGCGTATGGTCTCTTTCTGATAGGCGTCTCGCGAAAGGATCGCCACCCGGCCTCTTGGCAGTCCATCCTGACCGGAGGGGTCAAGGTGGGCTTGGTGTTGGCGCTGGCGGTGGCCTTGGCTGCCGTCCAGTTGGCGCCGACCCTGGAATTCATCGCCCGTTCGACGCGGGCCGGGATGGACTATGGCGATGTGGCCTGGGGGTTTCCCCTGGCCGAGATCACCCATCTGCTCTACCCCGGCTATTTCGGCGGGTCGCCCCAATACGTGGGCATCCTGCCCCTCATCCTGGCGGCGGCGGCCTTGCTGGTGCGGCGCGCCCGCCGCGATGTGATCTTTTGGCTGTTGGTGGGGGCAGCGGCCTTTGTGCTGGCCTTTGGCCAACACACCTTTCTGTACAACGTGGCCTATTTGTTGGCGCCGGGCTTTGCCGTGGTGCGCAATCAGGAGCGGATCATCTACCTCTTTGGATTCGCGATCAGCGTGCTGGCGGGCTATGGTTCGCTGCTGCTGATGCAACCGGTGCCCCCCCGAAAGCGTAAAGGATATCGACGTTTTGCGCGGGCCATACCCTGGGTGTGGGCCTTTTTCGCGGCCCTGACGGCGCTGTGGTACTATGGCTACCTCCTGGGCGAGCAGCAGGGCGTCGAGGTGAATCTGTTCGCAGGGGTGCTGCGCCATCACACGCTGATCCTGTTGATCCTGGGGGGCTCGGCCATCCTGTTTGCGTTGCGGTTGGGGGGTCGCGTCCGGCGAGGGTGGCTGGCCGCGTTGGCGCTGCTGTTGATTGCCCTGAACCTGTTCACCGTCAACTGGCGCTATAATTTGGCCGAGCCGGTGGCGGGCGGCGCGTACCCGGAGAGCGGGCTGGTCGCCTTTTTGCGCGAGCAGCCAGGCACCTTTCGGATCTCCAGCGCCGGGTTGTTGCCGGGCGGTTCTGGCGCGGGCAGCGTGTACGAGTTGGAGGATATCACCGGGAACACTCCGATGCGCCTGGAGGCCTTTCAGCAGTTTGAGGACCGGGTGGGAAGCTGGCAGCGCTGGCAATTGCTCAACGTGCGCTATGTGCTCAGCCGGCGAGATCTCGATGGACCGGGGCTGGAACGGGTGTACGAAGAGGGCGAGGTCAAGATCTATCGCATGGGCGATCCGTTGCCGCGGGCCTGGGTGGTTCCCCAGACGGTGATCGCTGAGGACGACCAAGCCTTTGACCTGTTGAACCAGGAGGGATTTGACCCCCGAACCACAGCCTTGGTGGGCCCCGGGGAAGGGGCAGGAGCGCTGTCGGGGGCCGAGTATCGCGCGGCTCGGGTGGTGGACGCCGCGCCCGGACGCCTTGTCCTGGAGGTGACCGCGACCGCCGAGGGACTGCTGGTGATCAGCCAGCCCTTCTATCCTGGATGGCAAGCCCAGGTGGACGGGGCGCCGGCACGGATGGTTCGGACCAATATCCTGCTCCAGGGGGTACCGATTGGCAGCGGCGAGCACCGGGTTGTGGTAGAATATCAGCTATCGGTCTGGCCCGGGCTGATCAGCCTGGCGACGCTGGGGATGTGCCTGGCGGCGCTGGCGCTGGGCCGTCGGACTCGGGCGGCCTAGCGATTGTTTGCATTTCATCGCATTTCCGACTATAATGGGCGGCAGTATCGCGCTCGCTCCAAGGATTGGGTATGACCAATAACAAGACCGGCATGCTCACGGTCTTGCAAAATCGTGATTTTTTGGCTCTATGGTTGAGCCAGCTTGTCTCCAAGATCGGCGACAATTTTGCCGTGGTCGCCGCCTTGGTGCTCATTAACGAACTGGCCGAAAAGGCCGGCTTGGCGGTGGTGGTCATAGCCGCGGCCATGACCATTCCCCAGCTTTTTGCCTTGGCCAGCGGCGTGCTGGTAGACCGCTTTAGCCGAAAATGGCTGATGATCGGCACCGATGTGCTGCGAGCCGGCGCCGTCTTGCTGGCGCTATTGGTTCAGAAGCCGGGCCATCTGTACATCCTCTATTTCACAGCCTTTATCGTGATGGGGCTGGGCGCCATGTACATTCCGGCGCGCAATGCCTCGCTGCCCAACATGGTGCCCGAGAAGCATTTACTCACTGCCAACGCACTGATCCAGGCCACCGAGTTGGTATCGCTCATCGCGGGGGCTTCGCTGGCCACCCTGGTCATCAGCCTGACGTCGACATCGACGGCCTTTGTGGTCGACTCGTTCACCTTTCTCCTCTCTGGGGTTTTCCTGCTGGCGGCGAACATCCCGCAGGGTAAAACGGGTTCCGGGTCTGCCAATCCGATACAGAAGCAGGCCTTTTGGCCCGAGTTCGTCAGCGGCCTGCGATACATTGCCAGCAACAAGCATCTGCTGCAATTGATGGCCATTACGACCATGGCCACGTTGGGCCTGAGCGCCACCGTGCTGCTGGCGGCGGCCTACTTTAAGCAATTGCTGGGCATTTCGGCCGAGTATCTGGGCCTGCTCCAGGCCACCGAGGGCGTGGGCATGGCCCTGGGCGCCCTGCTCATCAGTCTGTATGCCTCGTGGGCGCGCTCGCGACAGATCGTCAGTGTGGCCATGATCGTCCTGGGTGGTGGGATCCTGGTCTTTGCCCTGGCTCCCGCCTTTTGGTTGGTGCTTTTGGGGGCGCTGGTGGTGGGACTGTGCGTGGTTTCGGCGCGGACCACGCTAGCGGCTATGACCCAGGCCCTGGTATCGGATGCGCAGCGGGGGCGAGTGGAAAGCGCCATGGTCACCGTCATCGGCATCGGCACCATGGGCGCCCTGATCATGGCCGGTATTCTGGGCGATGTGGTGGGTCCCAAGATCGTGTTTGTGATTACCGGAATTGTGGTGCTTACGGCAGGCATCGCTTCTATCTTTGCTCTGCGCAAAGCAGAAGCACTCCTCCTCAACGGCAGCATCGAGCTGCCTCCTTCCCTGTTAGACTGATACGGGGGTCGTCATGTTGCGAACCAAAATTGTCTGTACGTTGGGCCCGGCGTCCGATGAAGAGGCCATCCTGCGCTCCTTCATCCAGGCCGGGATGGCTGTGGCGCGCATCAACTTTTCCCACGGCACCCATGAAGAACAGGCCCACCGGATCAGCCAGGTCCGCCATCTGGCCGACGAAATGGACCGACCGGTGGCGATCCTGGCCGATCTACAGGGCCCCAAGCTCCGGGTGGGGATGATCTCGCCCGATGGGATGGTTTTGGTCGAGGGACAAGAGGTGACGTTGATCAACGCGGCGAGCGCCACCGAGCCGGCAACCATTCCCCTGCCCCATCCCGAGGTGTTCCAAGATGCCCAGTGCGGCGATCGGATCCTGCTGGATGACGGGCTGTTGGAACTGGTGGTGGTCGGCTGCGATGGGCGCCAGGTGCAGGCAGAGGTGGTAACCGGCGGCCTGCTCAAACCACGGAAAGGGCTGAGCCTGCCCCATACCAAGCTCAAGATCCCCTCGGTGACCGACAAGGACCAGGCCGACACAGCCTTTGCCGTCGAGCAGGGCGTGGACTATTTTGCCCTGTCCTTTGTGCGCTCCCCGTCCGACGTCCGTCACTTGCGGGCGACGCTGCAAGAGATGGGGGCCGATACGCCGATCATTGCCAAGATCGAAAAGCCCGAGGCCCTGGATTGCATCGAAGAGATCTTGGAGGTCTCCGATGGCTTGATGGTGGCGCGGGGCGATCTGGGCGTAGAAGCGCCGGCCGAGGAGCTGCCCATTGCCCAAAAGCGCATCATCCGAACCTGCAACGAGATGGGCAAACCGGTGATCACCGCCACGCAGATGCTCGATTCGATGATGCGCAACCCACGCCCCACACGGGCCGAGGCTTCGGACGTGGCCAACGCCATCCTCGATGGATCCGACGCCATCATGCTATCGGGCGAGACGGCCGTGGGCCGCTATGCGGTGCAGGCAGTGCAGACCATGGCCCGCATCGCCGAGGTGACCGAGCGCTCTATGCCCTACATGGATTGGCTCAGCCGCCCTTTCCCCCTCCATACCCACAATGTCACCGACTCACTCACCCACATGGCCTGTGAGATGGCCCGGGATCTGAACGCCCGGGCGATCATTGCCTCGACCGTGAGCGGCAGCACGGCGCGGCGGGTGGCGCGCCACCGGCCGGTGACGCCCATCGTGTCGCCCACGCCGCGCAGGGCCACCTATCAGCAACTTACACTGGTCTGGGGGGTGGTGCCGCTGCTAGTCGACCAGTTTGCCGACACCGACGCCATGATCGTCACCGTGGTAGAGGCGGCGCGGACCCGCGAGTTGGTCTGCGAGGGCGATCTGGTCATCATCACCGCCGGCGTACCTGTGGGCGGATCGGGCCTGACCAACACCCTCAAAGTCCACCGGGTGGGCGAGGAAAAGGGTTGGCGATGACAGAGGCGCACCGCAACAGAAGCAGGACGAGTGAGGGGCCAGGTCAGGCTCTGCTCCAGTGGAGGATGCCGCCCCGCTCTTGGGCGATGATTCGTCCCTCGAGTTCCAGCAGGTCCAGGTGACCAATGACCTCCGAGACGGCGAGAAAGGTATCCAGGGATGAGCGCGACGGAAACAGGGCCTGCACCAGGTCCCAGGTGGTGGCGCCGTCGTCGAGGGTCTCGAGGATGCGGCCCATGCGCTGCCGGTGAAAGGCCAGGCGCCGCTCGACCAAACCAGGGACATCGTCGATGCGGGGGCCATGCCCGGGCAGCGCCCGGTCGATGGGCAGGGCCGCGATGCGCCGCAACGAGTCCTGATAGAGGGCCAGGCTGTGCGGCCGCTCGGTTTGGCCGGGCAGGGGGGGCTCCACCACCGGATTCGACGAGATCTCGGCCAGCAGGTGGTCGCTGGAGATCAGGGTCCGGCTGGCGGGCTCGTACAGACAGATGAGGCCGCGGGCATGGCCTGGGGTGTGCAGCACCTGCCAGGTCAGGCCCGCCAGGACGAGGGAGTCGCCCTCATTTACCGAGTGCGTGACGGCAACAGGCCGGGCGAAAGCGGTCATTCCCCGCGTCACCCAATCCACAGCGTGCGTCATCTCGGTTGGGACAGCGGCCTGCTGGAGCAAGGCCCGATAAAAATTCACCCGGCGCTCCCGCTCTCCATCAAAGGGGCCCACTTCGGCGACGTTCCAGGGATGGGTCCACACACTTGCACCCGACCGGCCAACGAGGTCGCCTGCCAGGCCAAAGTGGTCGACGTGGGCGTGGGTGAGGACGATCCGTTCCAACTCGGCTGGGTTGTGCCCCCGCGCTGCCAAAGCCCCCTCCAGAGCCGACAGGGTATCGGCCGTGCGCGGCCCCGTATCGATCAGGGTCAGGGGCTCGCACGGGGCATCGGCCAGGTAGACGGTGATCGGCCCCACAGGAAAGGGCGTCGGCAACTCAAGGGCATGTAGATAGGGCAATCCGGTTTCCATGCTCATGGGATGGATTGTACCGCAAGGCGGTGTTTTCTCCAAGACTGGACGGCGGCGTTGAGCGTCACATCGGCTTGCATGACCGACTTGGCATCAACCCTGGGGACGTATTTCAGATCAGTTTATAACATAAGAACAGACTACTGGGTGCCCAGCGCCTGATTGACGTTATCTCGATGACAATGAAAAAACCCACAGCCGGGCGCCTTTGCTGTTTGGAGTGCGCAAGCTTGCTTGCGTAGAAATCTGCGGCAGCAAGCTGCCGCACTCCAGAGGAATGGCTGCTCATTACCCATGGGACGTAACGAACTCACCGACGAATCTGAAATACAACCCTGGCTTGAGCACAGTCGCTTTTGACAGGCCATTTTCATCATGCTATAATTGTTTCTGTTAATTTGGAATGATGTTCGATGGTTTGGAGGGAACGCACGTTGTCAAAACGAGACCAAGCGTCTAGTTACGAAGTAACCGATATCCAGGTCTTGCAAGGCCTGGAGGCCGTGCGCCGGCGGCCAGGGATGTACATCGGTTCGACCGATGCCCGCGGCCTGCACCACCTTGTGTACGAAGTGGTGGACAACAGCGTGGACGAAGCGCTGGCGGGCGCCTGCGATCGGATCGAAGTCATTATCAATGCCGATGACTCGGTGACGGTCATTGACAATGGCCGCGGCATTCCGGTGGGCCCCCACCCGGTGCAAAAGAAACCGAACGGCGAGCCGATGGATACCCTGGAGGTGGTCCACACCATCCTCCACGCCGGCGGCAAGTTTGGCGGAAGCGGCTACAAGGTCGCCTCGGGCCTGCACGGCGTCGGCGTCTCGGCAGTCAATGCCCTATCCAAATGGCTGGAGGTTGAGGTTCAGCGCGACGGGCATATCTACCGCCAGCGCTACGAACAGGGGGTACCCGCCACCCCGGTGGAGATGGTGGGCAAGGCCAAGACCAAGGATACGGGCACACGAACGACCTTTTTGGCCGATTCCGAGATCTTTGACACCCTCAACTACAAATTCGAGTCGCTGATCCAGCGCTTTCGCGAAATGGCCTTTTTGACGCGCGGACTGACCCTGCACCTGGTGGACAATCGCGAAGTGCGGGGCAAGCCCCTCGGTCGCGAGGTATCGTTTTATTTCGAGGGTGGAATTGCCGCCTTTGCCCGCTACCTGAACAAGAACCGCGAAGTGCTCCACCCCCCGATCTATGTGGGCAAGCAGATCAACGGCACCATGGTCGAGGCGGCCATTCAGTATACCGATGGCTATGCCGAGTCGGTGTTTGCCTTTGCCAACAACATCAACACAGTCGATGGCGGCACCCATCTGACCGGATTTCGCTCGGCCCTCACCCGCTGTTTGAACGACTATGCCCGCAACAAGGGCTTGCTCAAGGATAAGGACATCAACCTCACAGGGGACGACACAAGGCAGGGGCTGACCGCCGTCCTCAGCGTCAAGATGACCGACCCTCAATTCGAAAGCCAAACGAAAGCCAAGCTGGGCAATGCCGAGGTGCGAGGCCACGTCGAATCGGTGGTCGCCGAGGCGCTGGCCGAGTTCCTGGAAAAGAACAGCCGCGAAGCCAAAAAGATCGTCCAAAAATGCATCACCTCCTCCCGCGCGCGCGAGGCCGCCCGCAAGGCCCGCGACCTGGTCATTCGCAAGAGCGCCCTGGAAAGCATGACCCTGCCGGGCAAGTTGGCCGACTGCTCCGATCGGGATGCCTCTCGCACCGAACTCTTTATCGTCGAAGGCGATAGCGCCGGGGGCAGTGCCAAACAGGGGCGAGATCGTCGCTTCCAGGCCATCTTGCCGCTGCGGGGCAAAATCCTGAATGTCGAAAAGGCTCATCTCGACCGCATCTTGAGCAACAATGAGATCAAGGCCATGATCACCGCCTTGGGTACCGGGATCGGCCCTCAGTTCAGCGTGGAAAACCTGCGCTACGGCAGGGTGGTGGTGATGACCGACGCCGATGTCGACGGCAGCCACATCCGCACCCTGCTTCTCACCTTCTTTTTCCGCTATATGGAGCCACTGATCGAGAGCGGTCACCTGTTCATCGCCCAACCGCCTCTGTACCGCATCAATACGCGCCAGGGACATCAATATGTCTACACCGAAGAGGAGAAGGACCAGGTCCTGAAGCGGCTAAAAGGCGCCAGCACCGGGTTGCAGCGCTACAAAGGGTTGGGCGAGATGAACGCCGAGCAATTGTGGGAGACCACGATGAACCCCGAGAACCGCACCCTCCTACAGGTCACCATCGAGGATGCAGCCGCAGCCGACCGCACTTTTGACATGCTCATGGGCAGCAGTGTGCCGCCCCGCAAGCGGTTCATCCAAACCCACGCCAAGAGCGTGCGCAACCTGGATATCTAGTGCTCCGCAGCGCAAGTCTCCCGCCGGTTGTCATTGCGAGGAGCCCCGCCGTTGGGCGACGAAGCAATCCCTTTCTGGCCCGAGCAATCGGTTTCTCTCCTGTGGTCGGGGATTGCTTCGCTGCGCTCGCAATGACAAACTAGCGGATGATTTCCACTTGGGTGCACTAGCACCAACCACGGTTTTGAAAAGAGCCCTGCCTGGCATGCAGGGCTTTTTTCAAGGCTCCCGCCCGCCGCCTCCCTGAAAGGGCGGGCAAAAGCCCTCCAGATCCCGTTCAGGGATCCGATAGCCGCCCTGCTCTCCACAGCGATAGGCATTGGGAAAACAACCCGCGCGCACCCAGCGACCCACCGCCTGGGGAGATACATCAAACCGCTGCGCCACCTCTCGGGTCGTCAAGTCGGGCTCCAGATCTGGAAGTCGACTACCCTTCTCGTCCCAACGGCAGATGTAGCCCTGCTCCAAGGGGCGGTGGGTGCGGGGCGCCGTGGTCCCTCGCGGTTGACGGTCGGCCACAAGATCGCCCAGATCAGGACGCTGCTGCGCAATGCGCCGACAAGCCTGTTGCATGCGATGCTGCACGGCCCCTCGGGGAATTCCCAAGATCTCACCGATTTGGGCGTCTGTCAGCTCTTCCAGCCGAAGCGTGGCGATGATCAGCTCTTCCGGTTCCAGCAGGGCAATGATCTCGGCAAAGGAATCGCGCGCAACAAGCCGATCCAGGGGGTGAAGCAAAGACATGGGTCGCTCTCCTATGGGTGCGCACGCGGCGCCGTCAAGCCGGCAATCTGCGAAACGGGTTGTTCACAAAACAGATTCTATTTTCCGATTTCATTATACAACAACAAGGGCGGTTTGTTAAGCATTCCCAACGCTGTGTGGAAAATTTAACCCTGGGTTCAATGTTCCCTTTGGGTGTCCCTTGTCTCTAATGGGATTCTAACAATGTTCAAACGTTCATCTAACAGTGGATGGGTATGATGGGAGTGCAAGTTGGAGAGGATTTTGCAAATAGGAGGTGTTCAAATGGCAGGTATTGTACGTTGGGAACCGTTGCGCGATATGGCAACGTTGAGAGATGCCATGGATCGGATGTTTGAAGATCGCATGATGCGACCGCCGATGCCTTTGGCCCCTTGGGCCGAGGGAGGCCTGGATCTTGATATGTACGAGACCGAGGACAAGGTCGTGGTCAAAACGGCGATCCCGGGTGTCAAGGTCGAGGATATAAAGGTTTCGGTGAGCGGCGAGACTTTGACGATCAATGCCGAGACCAAGGAAGAAGAAGAGGTCAAGCGCGAGAACTATCTGCGCAAGGAGCGCCGCTTTGGATCCTATTGCCGCACGGTGACCCTGCCTGGCGGCCTGAAAGCCGATAGCGCCGAAGCCGACTATACCGATGGCATTCTGACCCTGAACTTTCCCAAGGCCGAAGAGGTCAAGCCCAAGAGCATCAAAGTAACGGCCAAGTAACGGAGCCGGTTTGTGGTTGAGTCGACGCTTTCTCGTGCGGAACCGTGGACAAGTTGTGGACAGGAGTGGAGAAAATGGGACGTAGGAATTTGTGGGAGCCGATGACCGATCTGGTCTTGATGCAACAAGCGATGGATCGGATGTTTGATGAAGCCTGGGGGCGCCGGGCGGCTGGCTGGCGACAAGGAGAGCGGGTGTCTGTGCTCCCGGTGGACGTTTATTCCACCCCCGACGAATTGATTATCCAGGCCTCTGTGCCCGGCCTCAATCCCGAGGACGTAGAAATCACCATCGAGGGCGAAGTCCTGATGATCAAGGGCGAGCGCAAGCCCCCCTTGGACAATGTAGACTATCACATCCAGGAGCGAGGATTTGGGCCATTTAGCCGCACATTGACCCTCAATGTGCCCATTCAGGCGGACCAGGCCGAGGCCGTGTTCGAACGGGGCGTGTTGACGCTGACCATTCCCAAGGCCGAGGAGATCAAGCCAAAGGTCATCCAGGTCCAGGCCAAGTAGGCTGAGCGGCACTGAAAAAAGGGCTGGCTTTCTCGCCAGCCCTTTTTTCGTGCAAAGAAGGCTATCCCACGGCCCGCCTTGATACAGACAGGGGAAAGGGCACGACATTTTCGCCCACCACAGGCTTGGCTGCACCCGCCTGCGGGCGCACAGGACTGGGAGCTACTTCCTGGACGCCTGCTGCTTCGGGCTGGCTCGCCGGGCAGCAGAGGCTGCAACCTACACATTCCGTCGGGCCTGAAATGGGCGCAACCTTGACCGCACAAGCGGCCTGCTCAAAGAGGATCTGCGGGGGGTGATCGTCCCAGATCTCTTCGCGGCCGTTAAAGCGCACAATGAGAGGGGAGGACGACGTCTGCCGCAGCGAAAAGCACAAATGGCTACAGTCGATGGCAGCAAAAGGACAGGACCGGCACAGCTCGGGCGACACCAGGTTGTCGCCTTCGGTGATTTTGCTACAGAGAATCCGCCCCGTCTTGGATACCACGCGGTGCTCGCAGGGCGCCAAAACAGCCTCCTGCTCTGGTTCGATCTTGGGAAATCGCAACGCCTGACCGGCAGCCATGTTCTCCTCCTGTCGTTGATGAGCGACGCCTGCAGGCCGGCCGTCAATCCGGTCGGCCCGGAATGTGCGTGACCAGTTTCAAGCCTCGGGGCGACCGAGGTTTTTTCTCGATCACCCCTTGCCTCTCCAGGATACCCAGATAGTAGGCGGCATGGGACTTGGAGCTGAGGTGCAGGGCCGCGCGGATCTCTTCGCAGGTGGGTGGATATCCATTCTCCCGCAGAAATTGCTCCACATATCGCAACACCAGGGTTCGACGGTTGTTTCGCTTTTGATCCATCCGTCACTCCATCCTTTCATTTCAGCGCGGCTGATGTGGTTCTATTGTATCAGAACATACGTTCTAAGTCAAGTACAGGATGCCTTTTTGTCCGAGGGATCGGAAAGATTTTAATCCAAGGTACAAAAATGGTCATCGCGAGGGGTTTCTGTCCAGGGATTGTGGCAGGTGCAATGGCAGGGCTTGGTGCCAAGTCCGGGTATTCCACCATCAGGCTCGCGGCAGATCGCGCGCAACCTTTGGTTGCCAACCGTCGCAAAAAGGCTCCCACCGTCCGGTGAGAGCCTCCGGTGGGAGCCTCCGGTTGGAGCCTTTTGATGAGCCGTGGAGGAATCGAACCTCCAGCCCGCTGATTAAGAGTCAGCTGCTCTGCCAATTGAGCTAACGGCCCACAAGCGAAACCATTATACAGGCTTACGGAAAGACTGTCAAAAAAACTACTTCCTGTTGACAATTCGCCATCTGTGGGGAACAATGATATAATGGCGTTTCTGTGGGGGCATTCCGGCCCGTACACCGATTGAGGGCGTATGAAAAAGGCACGTTTCTGGATTGGGATTCTCATCAGCATCATTGCCCTGGCGTTTGCGTTTCGCCAGGTGGATTTTGGGGCTGTGTGGCAGGCGTTCACCGCAGCGAATTATTGGTTGCTGGCAGCGTCACTGGTTCCCCTGGTCGTTTTTCTCGTATTGAGGGCCTTTCGCTGGCGGCTGTTGTTTTACCCCAAACAAGGGCTCCGCGTGGGCAACCTCTTTGCCGTCATCAACATCGGCTATCTTTTGAGCAACATTTTCCCGGCGAGGCTGGGCGATGTGGCCCGCGCCTACCTGATCGGCGATACCGAGGACGTCAGCCGGGCGTCGGCCTTTTCCACCGTGGTAGCCGAGCGGGTGATGGATGCCCTCTGCGCCGCCGCCGGCTTTTTCATCGTCCTGCCCTTTGCCCCCCTGCCCGATTGGATGGTCCGCGCCGGCTGGATTGTGGGGGCGGTGGCTCTGGCGGCGGTGATTGCCTTTGTCGTGTTGGTGCGAAAACAGGAGTGGACCCTGCGCCTGTTGGAGCGGATATTGCAGGGCCTGCACTGGCCCGAGTGCGAGACGATGACGGCCTTTTGGGAACGGCTGGCGCGGCGCACTCACCTTGGTTTTGTGGCGCGGCTGCCCTGGATTGGACGAAAAAACCTGATCGAGATGGCAGGCTCTTTGATCGAGGGCCTGAGCGGCATCACGACGCTGCGTATGGGACCCCCCTTGCTGCTCTGGTCGGTGCTCATCTGGGCAGTGATCTCGTTTTTCTACTGGCTGATTCTGCTGGCCTTTGACCCAGCGCAACCTTTTGTGGCCGGGCTAGCCGTGGCTTCGGTCACGGCCCTGGGAATGACGATTCCGTCTTCGCCCGGCTATATCGGGGTCTTTGAGGCATTGACGCGCGAGACAATGGTTCTGTTTGGCATGGCGCCGGTGGCCGCGCTGAGTTACGGATTGGTGGCCCATGCCATTGTCTACATTGTGTATACCCTTCTCGGTCTACTGAGTATGGTTCAGCAAAATCTGTCCTATGCCAAGATCCAGGAGCGAATTTCTGCGGAGGCCCAAACGACGCCGTGAGAGTGTTGCTGGTACTGACCTACTACCACCCCCACGTAAGCGGATTGACGATTTATGTAAAACGTCTGGCGATGGCGCTGGCCCTGCGCGGCCACCAGGTCACCGTGCTCACCTCCCAGTACAACCCCGATTTGCCTACAGAGGAAGAGATCGATGGAGTTCGGGTTGTGCGGGTGCCGGTGGTTTTGCGCATCAGCAAAGGGGTCATCATGCCCGCCTTTCCGATCAAGGCCTGGCGCCTCATCCGGGAGCACGACGTGGTGAGCATCCATCTGCCCCAGTTTGAGGCCAGCCTGCTGAGTCTGTTGGGGCGCCTGGCCCACCGGCCGATGGTGCTGACCTATCACTGCGACCTGCAATTGCCCAAGGGCTGGTTCAACCGGGTGGTCGACAAGGTCGTGTTCGTGAGCAACTACCTGGCGGGGCACATGGCCCAGGCCGCGGTGGCCTACACGCGCGATTTTGCCGAACATTCCCACTTTTTGTCGCGCTTTTTGGCCAAGGTGGAGGTCATCCCCCCGCCCGTGATCATGCCCGCGCCCGAACCGGACGAGGTGGAGGCTTTTCGCAGGCAGCACGACTTGGCCGACCGGCCTGTGGTGGGGATGGCGGCCCGGTTGGCGACCGAAAAGGGCGTCGAGGTACTGATCGAGGCCATGCCTCGCCTGCTGGAGGCATTTCCGCGACTGAAGGTGCTCTTTGCCGGACAGTACCAGGACGTCATGGGCGAGGAGGCCTATTATCGCCGCCTGATGCCGATGATCGAGCGGTTGGGGAAGGATCATTGGGAGTTCCTGGGGGTGCTGACCCAACCCCAGATGGCGCCCTTTTTTGCCGCCTGCGACGTGTTGGTGGTGCCCAGCCTCAACTCGACCGAGTCGTTCGGGTTGGTGCAGGTGGAAGCCATGCTGTGCGGTACGCCTTCCATCGCCAGCGACCTGCCCGGCGTGCGCCAGCCGCCCAAGATGACGGGTATGGGCGAAGTGGTGCCCGTGGGAGATGCCTACGCCCTGGCAGAAACCATCCTCCGGGTGCTGCGCCAACCCAAAGAGTATCAACGGCCCCGTGAGTGGATCGAACAGACCTTTAGCCTGGAGCAGACGGTGACCCGCTACGAGGAGTTGTTCGACCGGTTGCGGACGAACCAACCATCCTGATTGCACGGGCGGGGGGGGGCGGCTGATCCCGCCGATGCCATACCTTGGCCCAACGACTGACTGTGAACGACAACGACTTTTTGTGGCGACATCTCCAAGATCTTCCCGCCTTTCGGGCGTTGCTGCGCGCCGTTGAAGCCCGCTTCTATCAAGAGCTTCTACCCCT
>CAYVLO010000031.1:0-14360 GCA_964452125.1 uncultured Anaerolineaceae bacterium
TGGCTCGCTCAGCGACCCGGCCCACAGGTAGCCGCTGACCACCACAGCCGGGCTGCTGTGGTTCTCATAGACCAGAACCGTGATCCCGTTGGCCAACTGGACTCGGGTGATCGTCTCGGGCGATGGAATAGATGCCGCCATGGTCGTTTTCTCTCCTTTAGTGGGGCAGGGCCCCTTGGGCCAAATAGTGGCCCATCACCCGGTTGCGGCGCGGCAGGTACAGGTTGGCCACCCGCGTGACGTCGTCGACGGTCACCGCCGACAGTTTGTCCAGGTACGATTCGAACCAATCGGTATCGGCCACCACCTCCGAAAAGCCCAGCCAAAACCCCTGATTGGTCACGCTTTCGCTCGAGTAGGCAAACTGGGCCTGCGCCTGTTTGACCGCTGTCGCAACTTCGTCCTCTGTGATCGGCTCCCCGAGGATGCGTTCCATCTCCCGATCCAGGGCATCTTCCACCTCTGCCAGGCTCCTGCCAGCGCGGACGGTGGTCGAGATGCTGTATAGGAACGGGTCAAGCATGGGCCACACCGAGCCCGATACACCGGCCGCCAGTTCGGTCTCGACCAGCGCCCGATACAGGCGCGAACTGCGATTGGGCGGCGACCCGCCAAACAGGTTCATCCCGCTGGCGCCGGTCAGGATGGCGCTGAGAACGACCATGGGCAGAAAATCCACATCCCGGGCCGCCGGCGCGTGATACACGGCTTCCAGATAGTCCGTGCTGCCCGGCCCCTCCAGGTTCACGCGGCGCTCCCCCCGCTGGGGGGGCTCGGGGCGGTTGATGGCAGGAGGGTTGGATCGGGCCGGAATGGGCCCGAACAGCTCCTGGATGCGCGCCAACATGCGCGACGCCTCAAAATCGCCCACGGCGACCACGATGGCATTATCCGGCCCGTAATGGGTTTGGTAATGGCGCCACAGATCGGCATGGGTGATCCTTTCCAGATCGCACAGGTCGCCGATGGTGTCATGGTGATAGGGATGAACCCGAAACGCCGAGGCCACCACCTCTTCGCTGAGCAGGAAGGTGGGATCGTTTTCGGCCCCCTGACGCTCAGAGATGATCACCGTTCGCTCCAGGTCCACCTCCTTGGGATCAAAGAGGGCATGGGCCATCCGATCCGACTCGATGCGCAGGGCCAGGTCGGCGCGGTCAGCCGGCAGGGTTTCGAAAAAGGTGGTGAAATCCAGCCAGGTCAGGCCGTTCATCATGCCGCCGCTGCGGGCGATCTGCTTGTCGATTTCCCCTTTGGGGAAGGCCTCCGAGCCTTTGAACAGCATGTGCTCGGCCCAATGGGCAATGCCCGTGATGCCCGGAACCTCGTTGCGGCTGCCCACCCGATACCACACCCAAAAGGTGGTCACAGGCGCATGCCGGCTTTCTCTGAGCAAAACGGTGAGTCCGTTCTCCAGCGTGTGCTTTTGGATCCTCACTTACACCTCCAACCCTGCCCTCAGATAGGCCGTCGATTCTCTTTTGCGGCGGCCCGGGGACGTGGGGTCTATTCTGTGCCTCCCCGGCCGATGGCGCGGTAGACAAACCCCAGCGCTTTCATCTGCGCCGGATCATAGATATTGCGACCATCGACGATCACCGGCTGGCGCATGGACGCTCGCAGCCGGGGCAGCGCCAGGTGCTTGAACTCGTTCCAGTCGGTCACCACCACCAGAGCGTCGGCCCCCTGAGCCGCTTCGTAGGCATCCTGGCACAACACCACGTCGTGCAAATAGTGATCGGCATTCACCATGGCTACCGGATCGTAGGCCCGGATCTGCGCCCCCTCGCTTTGAAGGAGGTGGATGATCTCCACCGCTGGCGCCTCGCGCATGTCGTCGGTATTCGGCTTGAAGGCCAGCCCCAGAACCCCCACGATCTTTTCGTCGAGGGTGCCCAGGGCTTCGCGCAGTTTGTGAATCACCTGCCGCCTTTGATCGCGGTTGATATCCATCACCGAGCGCAAGAGCTGGGGATGGCGGCCATGGACGGCGGCCATGTGGGCCAGCGCCTGTACATCCTTGGGAAAACAGCTCCCCCCGTAGCCGATGCCCGCATCAAGAAAGTGCGGTCCGATCCGCTTGTCGTAGCCCATGCCGGCGGCCACTTCTTTTACGTCGGCGCCCAGGGCCTCACAGATGTTGGCGATCTCGTTGATGAACGAGATGCGCGTCGCCAAAAAGGCGTTGGAGGCGTATTTGATCATCTCGGCCGTGCGCAGATCGGTGATCATGATCGGCGCCCGGAGGGATAGGTACAATTGGGCGACCTGGCCCGCCGCGTCTCGATCCAGCGAGCCGAGCACAATCCGGTCGGGATACATGAAATCGCCAATGGCCGAACCCTCACGCAGGAACTCGGGGTTGCTGACCACCGCAAAGTCGATGGGCTCGGGCTGGTAGCGGCGCACAATGTCGGCCACCCAGTCGCCCGTACCGATGGGCACGGTGCTTTTGTTGACGATGATCAGGGGGTGTTTCATCTGCCCGGCAATGGCCGTAGCGGCCTCGCGGACATATTTCAGGTCGGCCTCGCCGCCGCTGCCCTGGGGCGTACCGACGGCGATAAAGGCAAATTCGGCTTCATCCAGCCCCTCGCCGTACGAGGCCGTAAAGTGGAGCCGGTCGGCCTGGGCGTTGCGCCGGACCATCTCCTCCAAGCCTGGTTCGTAGATGGGCATCACCCCAGCGCGCAGATTGTCGATCTTGACCTGGTCCACATCCACACAGGTGACCTGGTTGCCCAGGTCGGCAAAGCACGTGCCCGTCACCAATCCCACGTAGCCGACGCCAATCACACAGATCTTTCTCATAGAAACTGTCCCTCGAAATATCCAAATCAGCTCGTACAAAGCAACGGATGGACCACAGAAGGCGTGCCCATCTCCGGTGACACCGTTCCAGAACTATACCACAGAAAAAAGCCATTTCAAAATGGGGTCTGCGGGGCTGCATTCCCATCTCTCCACAATCAATTGCGCAGCCTGCGTCCAAAAACCCTTGCTATTTGCCTGCTTTTCTTGTATAATGCAGACAGCTATGGGGGCCGACCCCGGTTTTTTGTGATGCCTGGCATCAGCCGGACGAGCCCCCGACCTGATTGATTGGGAGATAGGATGTTACGCGAACGAGTCACCGAAGATGTATACGTGTTTATCAGCGCCCTCTATGCCGAGGTCGCTGCCACGGTGATCGTGACCCCCGACGGCGCGGTGGTCATCGATACCCTGCCCTTTCCCAGTGAGACGATCCAAATCCGCGATTTCGCCCGCTCTCGTTGCCCCAAGGGTATCCGCTACGTGATCAATACCCACCACCACGCGGACCATATCTACGGGAGCTACCTGTTCCCCGAGGCCGAGCTGATCGCCCATCGCAAATGCCGCGAGATCCTCCTTCGGGTGGGCGAAGAGAGCCTGGACCGGGCCAAGGCCCAGACCCCGGCCCTGGCGTCCGTTGAACTCCGCATCCCACAGATGGTCTTTGAGGTCGATCTGCTGTTGCGGTTGGGCGAAAAAACGATCCACCTGATGCACGCCCCGGGGCACGCGCCCGATGGGCTGATGGTACACCTCCGCGAGGACAAGGTCTTGGTGGCCAGCGACACGGTGACACCGGTGCCGCTGATCGCTCAGGGCGATACCGCAGCCCTGGCCAAGGCCCTGAAGGAAATTCGCGACATGAACTTGGAGAACGTCGTGCAGGGGCACGGCGGGGTCTTGTTGCGTGGGGAGATCGAGGAAACGGTCGACTCGAGCATCGCCTACCTTCACAACATCGAAAAACGGGTCAAGGCCATCGTGGATAAGGGTCAGCCGCGTTCGGCCCTCAAGTCGATCGATATCGAAGCATGCGGCAAATCGCGGATCGCCCTGGGCGGGTTGGTCCAACGGCTGCACCTGGCCAATCTCGAATCGCTGTACGCCCAAATGACGGAAGAAGAAACGGCCCCCGGTGAGTGACGCAGGCAAGAAACCAGGCGCGGATCGGATTCAGCAGCTCGCGTCGACGATCGCCCATCTCAAGCCGGAAGAAAAGGAACAGTTGTTCCGACTCCTGGCCGAGCGCCAGGAGCTACCGGCCGGGGTTCGCTTTCAACCGACCCAGGCCCCTCCCGAGTTGCGGTCAGCCAACACTCGCAAAAAGCAGGCCCCCGACTATGTGCTCATCTTTGACGGGGGCAGCAAGGGCAATCCCGGCTGGGGATATGGCAGCTATCTCATCCGGCGGGTGCAGGATGGCGCCGAACGGCTCCAGCGCATCGAATTGGGTAACGATTATACCAACAACGAAGCCGAGTATGATACGCTGATTGCCGCCCTCAAGGATTTGATCCAGCGCATCGAATCCGCCCACCGCAGCCCCGGCGAGTTCTCTATCGAAATTCGCGGCGACAGCGAGCTGGTTATCAAGCAGCTCCTGGGCAAGTGGAAAGCCCAAGATCCCCGCATGCGCGATCGCCGCGATCTGGGCCGCCGGTTGTTGGAAAAATTCGGATCCTTTACCCTGATCGCCCACCCTCGCCAAGAGAGCGTGAACGTCCTGGGGCACTAGCGCCCCAGGACCCTGCCTGCGGATTTCACCCGATCAGGTAATATACGGTCTGCCGGCCCGAAAGCCAATAGGTCTGGTTGCCGGTGAGTGCCGCCTCCTCTTCCACTGGGAACATCACCTCTTGCCCGCCCCACTCGGGGACAGCTTTTTTGGCGTTGAGTTCGATGGAATAGCAGGTGTGATCGAACAGGGGATAGTCGCCCTGCCCAGGCACGCCCTCCTGATGATCCCACAGGCCGATGGTCGGCCCTGCGGCGTGACCATGGTAGCCAATGGGATGGGTGTAGATCATGGCCTGGATGCCCTGCTCTCGAGCCTGGTCTAGCGCTGCCTTGAGCACCTCGTTGCCCGTTTTGCCCACGTGCATGGCGTTCAGGTGCAGATCCTGGAGCCGGTTGGCATCGGCCAGTCCCGCTTTGAGTCCGGCTGGCGCGTCGGCCTCACCGGGCTTGAGGACGTAGGCCAGTTGCTGCTGATCGGTCGCCATGCCCAGATAGAAAAAGCCAATGTCGCAATGCAAAAGATCCCCGGGCAGAATCACGTTTCTCCGCTCGCCGCTCTGTTTGCCGATCAGGCCAAAGGTCAGCCCCTGCGCCTGGATATCGATGGTGGGCTGGAACCAGGCCTGCAGACCCAGGTCGAGCATCTTTTGGCGCATCCACCATACCACGTCGTCGGTGGTGGTGACCCCTGGCTGGATCACCCGGCTGGAAAAGGCTTCGGCAATGATGGCATGGCCGATCTCGACGATGCCGGGGTACACGACCAACTCGGGCTCGATCCGGCGCTCCAGCCAGCCCACCGTCAGGCGCTCGGCCCCCTGGATCCGCTGCGCGTAGGTCTCGCCCAGGGCAGCGACCAGATTGTTGTACTCGTTGTGGGTCAGGCCGTCGGCAAAGGCTGAGGTCTCGGAGATGTTCAGCCCGATGGTCTGGGGGTCGCGCTCGCGGATCAGCCGGGCCAGGCATTCGTATTGCCCTTCCTGCTCGGGGTCCCAGGCCGCGGTGTAGAAATCCCCGTGGCCGTAGCGATCCAGGGTCAACCGCTCGACGCGGCCATCGGCCTGAAGGTGAAACAGCAGAATGGTGCGCCGCCGGGCCGACATGGCGGGCTCGGGCAGCATGGTCATGATGACCGGATCCTCATTGTACTCGCGGGCAGCGACGATCCAGATGTCAAGCCCCTCGCGCTGCATCACTTCGGGCAGGACCTCGTCGAGACGCTGGGTGAGCCAGGCGTTCCGCACCTCGGCCCGGGCTCGAAGGGGCAGAATCTTGTCTCGGTAGGCATCGGCAGACGTCACGTTGGTAGGCAGCATGGCAACAGACTCCTTTTTGATGTTCGATTTTCGAGCAGGATCTTGGAATGCCGCCCCGCACTGGTCAGTCGGAGGGCATTGTCGGGGGTATCGCCCATGTCAAGGATACATCCTGCCCGTAAATTTGTCAACATGGCCCCTGGCCCCCAACAATGGGGCCCTTTTCTCCTCACGTCCAACCCCGCGTTTGCCGTTTTTCGCCTTTTCGGGTATAATCGCCCAGTCAAATTGATAGGAAAAGGCAGAGAAGGGAACGAGTAGGCAAGGCCGAACGTGCAGAGAGTCCAGCCCTTGGTGAAAGCTGGATACGGGACCCTTGCTGAAAATCCTCCTGGAGCCGCCAACCGAACATCTGCCCGGCCCTCAACGGCAGATCAGTAGACTTGGCCGGGTTCGCCCGCCGTTATCGGGGCGCCGGTATTGCCCTGCAAACAACCAGGGCCGTACCCGGGTGAGCGAGCGGTGACGCTAAGTAGGGTGGTACCGCGGGAGTGTACTCGCAGGTCGGGCGCTCTCGTCCCTTGGGGGCGAGGGCGCTTTTTGTCCATCCAGATTGAGTCGGAATCGGGGAGAACCTATTGTGAAATATGTGCCGTATTCCCAATTGGCCGATGTGCCCCATATCGTCGTCGACGGCGCAGCTCAAGACAGCACGGTGCTGACGTTGAGCCACTGGCCCGGCAGCGATTCGCCTGCCCAGTTTCGCGCCGACACGAGCACCGAAATGGTCTTGAACTACCTGTCGACACCGGGGGCCGACAAGGAGCACGCCGCCCGCGCGCGGGCCGTCTCGAACAACCACTTTGACGAGGACGGACTGTGCGCGGTGTGGGCCCTATGCTATCCCAAAAAGGCCGAGCGTTTTCGCGATCAGCTCGTGGACGTAGCCACCGCCGGGGATTTTGCGATCTACCGGCGGCCCTATGCGGCCAAGGTGGTGTTCACCATCCGCAGCTATGCCGATCCTGAACACTCGCCTGTGGCCCAAAAGCTCGAGGGGGATGATGGCGCCGGCAGCGCCCGTTACCAGGCCCTGCTGCCGCTGTTGGAAGAATTCCTCAAAGACCCCGACTGCTTTGGTCCCTATTGGGACGACGAATGGTCGGCCATGCTCAAAAGCAAGACGGCGATGGTGACGGGCGAGGTGGAACTGCACGAGATCCCTCACGTGGATCTGGCCGTGGCCCAGGCGCCCGAACCGCTGCATCCTATGGTGCTGTACAACAGCACCGAGCGACTGCGCGTCCTGACTGTGTTGCCCGGGGGCCGGTACTGCCTTCGCTACCGATATGAAAGCTGGGTGCAGTTTGCCAGCCGTGCGGTGATGCCCCGCGTCGACCTGACCCCGCTCCTGCCCCGGTTGCAGGCCATGGAACAGGAGAACGTCCAGTGGGTGTTTGAGGGCAACGCCGCCATGACCCCCAGCCTGCAACCCCTGGGGGACGACAGCGCGCCGGCCCCCAGCAGCTTGGGCAGGCAGGTTCTGGTCGACGAGCTGGTGAACTATTTCGAACGGGCCCAGAACCGGGCCGATTTACTGTGGAATCCAACCTACCCAGGAGGAACCCCATGACCGAACCCCTGTACCCACTGGACAGCTATTGTCGGGAATTTGACGCCGTGGTGACTGCCATCGAAGGCCAGGCCGTGGCGCTGGATCGCTCCGCCTTTTACCCCGGCGGTGGGGGGCAGCCCCACGACACCGGCATGCTCACCTGGGAGGGAGGCTCGGCCCAGGTTTCCAAGGTCAAACGGGTCGGCGATGAGGTGTGGCACACCCTGACCGGAGACCCGCCGCCGGTGGGCACACCGGTTCACGGCGCCCTCGACTGGGAGCGCCGCTACGCCCTGATGCGCACCCATACGGCGCTCCATGTGTTGTGTGGCGTAGTATGGCGCGATTACGGCGCCTCGGTGACGGGTGGCAATATGGACCCGCTCCAGGGGCGCATGGACTTTGAGTTCGAAACCATGCACAAGGAGCTGGTATCAGAGATCGAGGCCAGGGTCAATGCGGAAATCGCTGCGGGGCACGAGGTACGCGTGGCCATCCTGCCCCGCGAGGAAGCGTTCCAGATCCCCGACCTGATTCGCACCAAGATCAACCTGCTGCCCCCTCAGATCGAGGAGGTGCGCACCGTCGATCTGGTGGGCCTGGACTTGCAGGCAGACGGCGGAACCCACGTGGCCAACACCCGAGAGATAGGCCGGGTGCGGGTGGTGGATTACAAGAGCAAGGGCGCCATCAACAAACGGATCTATATCGAGATCGACGATTAGGACAGTGGTTTGCCTTGAGAAAGCGGCCGGAGAGGAGGACAAAAGAGAGATGCAACCCCAAGACTGTGTATCATCTCCCTGCTCGATTACGAACTCCGAGATCGGCTTCTAGCAGATAGGGATTCTCAGCGAGATTTCGGAGGAGGAAACATGTTTCAACCTGTACCCAATCAAGTGGACTTTATCCAGCAAGAGCATGAGGTTCTTGCTTTTTGGGAAAAAAGCGATGCCTTTGCCAAGCTCCGCCAGAAGAACAAGGGGCATGCCCGGTTCTCGTTCATTGACGGGCCGATCACGGCCAACAACCCCATGGGCGTTCACCATGCCTGGGGGCGCACCTACAAGGACCTGTTTCAGCGGTACAAGGCCATGTGCGGCTATGACCAGCGCTGGCAGAACGGCTTTGACTGCCAGGGATTGTGGGTCGAGGTCGAGGTGGAAAAGCAACAGGGCTTCAAGACCAAAAAGGACATCGAAGCCTTTGGGCTGGCCGAGTTTGTGAACCTGTGCAAGCAGCGCGTGTTGGAATACTCGGCCGTTCAGACCAACCAGTCGGTGCGGTTGGGCTACTGGATGGACTGGAACGACCAGGTCATGCTGCGCGAACTCAAGGCCAAAATGGCCGAGGACCCGACCCAGATCATCACGGTTCAGGGCCCCCTGGGCCCTGTGACCGATTCGGTGGAGCAGATCGTGGGGCGCCTGGGACTGCCCGAACTGGGCGGCAGCTATTACACCTTTAGCAACGAGAACAACTATAACATCTGGCAGGCCCTGAAAAAATGCCACAACCACCAATGGATTTACAAGGGCACCGACGTGATGCCCTGGTGTTCCCGCTGCGGCACCGGCATCAGCCAGCACGAGATCGTGACCGAGGGGTACATGGAACTCACCCACCCCAGCGTCTTTTTGCGCTTTCCGCTGCGGAACCACCCGGGCGAAGACCTGCTCGTCTGGACGACCACACCCTGGACGTTGAGCAGCAACGTCGCCGCGGCCGTTCACCCCGATCTGCCCTATGTGCTGGCCGAACAAGGGGAGCACAAACTCTGGCTGAGCAAAGGCGCTGTGGCCAATGCTCTGCGCGGCGACTATACGATCCTCGACGAAAAGCCCGGCTCCGAGTTGGAAGGCTGGACCTTCGATGGTCCCTTTGACGAGCTGCCCGCGCAACAAAAGAGCGGCGCGGCGGCGGCCCATCGCGTCATCCTCTGGAACGAGGTCGGCGAGGCAGAGGGCACCGGCATCGTCCACATCGCGCCTGGCTGCGGCGCCGAAGACTATGTGCTGGGCCGCGATCAGGGACTGCCCATCATCGCCCCCTTGAACGAAGAAGGGGTCTTTGTGGCTGGCTTTGACTGGCTGACCGGAATCAACGTCCACGAGACGGCGCGGCCCATCTTTGCCAACCTGGAGGAAAAGGGCATCCTCTACCGGCTCCAGGATCACACCCACCGCTACCCGGTGTGCTGGCGCTGCCACCAAGAGCTGGTGTTCCGGCTGGTGGACGAGTGGTTCATCAGCATGGGCGAGCCCCTGGACAAGCCCTACGCTCAGATCACGCCCGAGGAAAAAGAGACCCGTCTGCGCTACCAGATCATGGAATCGGTGGAAGAAACCCGCTGGATTCCCGACTTTGGCTACGAGCGGGAAATGGACTGGCTGCGCAATATGCACGACTGGATGATCTCCAAAAAGCGCTATTGGGGGCTGGCCCTGCCGATCTGGGAATGCCGGGAGTGCGGCTGGTTCGACGTCGTCGGCAGCGAGACGGAGCTAAAAGAGCGCGCCGTCGAGGGCTGGGAGCAGTTTGAGGGGCATCCGCCGCACCGGCCCTATGTCGACGCCGTCAAGATCCGGTGCGAAAAGTGCGGGGCAGCGGCCAGCCGCATCCCCGATGTGGGCAACCCCTGGCTCGATGCGGGCATCGTGGCCTATTCCACCCTGCAGTATCGCCTCGACCGCGACTATTGGCGCAAATGGTTCCCGGCCGATCTCATCACCGAGAGTTTTCCCGGCCAGTTCCGGAACTGGTTCTACAGCATGCTGGCCATGAGCACCATCATGGAGCGCCGGGCCCCCTTTCGCACAGTACAGACCTACGCCACCCTCTTTGCCGAGGACGGGCGCGCCATGCACAAGAGCTGGGGCAACGCCATCGAGTTTAACGACGCGGCCAATACCATGGGCGTGGACGTGATGCGCTGGATGTATTGCGCGCAAAAGCCAGAGAGCAACCTGCTCTTTGGCTACCAGCGGGCCGACGAAACGCGCCGTCGATTCCTCATCCCCTTGTGGAACGTCTATTCCTTCTTTGTAACCTATGCCAACCTCGACGGCTGGCAACCTTCTGACGTCCACAACACCACGCCCAAGGGGAATCTTTCGGATCTCGATCGCTGGATCCTGGCTCGGCTGAACCAGGTCATTGCCCGCACCACCGAATGCCTGGACGCTTACGACCCCTTTGCGGCTACCCTGGTCATTGAGCCACTCTTGGACGATCTGACCAACTGGTATGTGCGTCGCAGCCGGCGGCGTTTCTGGAAGAGCGAGCACGACGCCGACAAAGAGGCGGCCTATGCCACCCTGTACCACGTGCTGCTGACCCTGACCAAATTGCTGGCGCCCGCCATTCCCTTTGTCACCGAGGTCATGTATCAGAATCTGGCCCGCTCGGTGGACAAGACCGCGTGTGAAAGCGTGCACCACTGCGATTGGCCACGCGTGAACGAAAGCGCCATCGACCAAAAACTCCTGGACCGGATGGCTTTGGCCCTGCAGATCGCGGCCTTGGGGCGCTCGGCGCGCAGCGCATCGGGCATCAAGCTCCGCCAACCCCTGGCCCGAGCTCGGGTGTACGCCGGCAAGCAGGCCGTGGACCTGGGCGAACTGGCGGCCGCCGTCGCTGAGGAACTGAACGTCAAGGGCCTCGAGTTCGTCGAGCGAGAGGGAGACCTGGTCGAATATGAGATCGGCCTATTGCCCCAAATCCTGGGACCCAAGCATGGCAAGCGGTATCCCTTGCTCCGCCAGGCCGTGGCGGCTGCCGATGCGTCCGCCCTTGCTCGGCAGTTCCAGGCCGGCCTCAACGCATCGGTAGCCCTGCCCGACGGCGGCCCCGAGGTCGAACTCTCGCCCGAAGAGGTCGAAGTGCGCCTCCACGGGCGCGAGGGCTATGCCGTCGCCGAGGAAAAGGGGATCGTGGTCGCCGTCGATGTCAACTTGACGCCCGAGCTGGAGCGCGAGGGGCTGGCCCGCGACCTGGTGCGTCGCATCCAGACCCTGCGCAAGGACGCCGACCTCCAGCTCGACGACCGGATCGTGACGTTCTACCAGGGCGGCGACCCGATCGCGGCCGTGATGGAGGAATGGGCGGGATACGTCCAGGCCGAGACCCTCAGCGTCGAGCTGCAAGCCGGGCCCGTTCCTGACGATGCCGACCGACAGGACAGCTTTAAACTGGCAGGACATGCCGTAACTCTGGGTATCCGCCGAGCCTAGAAGCGGCGGATTCGTACACGCCTAACCGGGAGGGCGAATCGCCTTTCCCGCTCGTAATGGATGACCATGTCTGAACAAACCGATTCTGCGATCAGCCTTGTCCGACTGGAAGAAGAAACGCGGCGGTACTGGCGGCGGGACCAAATACCCCTCTCAGGGCAGACCCGCCGCCAGCAGGGGCCGGTAGCCCTTCTCTACCAGGAACCGCTCCAGGTGGTCGGCCAACCGTGGGCCCACCAGGTGCGACTATTGGCGACCGCCGATCTATGGGCCCGCTTTCGGTCCATGCGCGGCAATGCCGTTCAGTACCGAACCGGCTGGGCGACCCATGGCCTGTCCGTGGAGTATGCAGTGGAGCAAAGCCTGGGAGCGGACACGGCCGACTATGGTCTGGAGGGGTTCAACGCCATCTGCCGCCAGGTGGCCCAAGAGGGAGTGGACCAGGGCCGGGTGTTGGCCGAGTGGCTGGGTGTGTGGCTCCAAGAAGAGGGCCTTTTTGACCCGATGAGCCCGGCGTCCATCGGCGCCTGCTGGGCGGCCCTGCGCCGCCTGTGGGACGCGGGCCGCCTGAGGCAGGAGATGCGGGTGGTTCCCACCTGCCCACGGTGCGCCACGCCTCTGTCGACGTCGGAGGCGGCTCAACACAGGGTGGAGGCCGAAGGGCAGTCCGTCTGGCTGCGCTTGCCCTGGGGGGATGAACCCGAGACCTATTTCCTGACCTGGACCGCCATGCCCTGGACCTTGGTGGGCATGGCTGCCCTCGCCGCCCACCCCGAGGCCAGCTATGTGCTGGTCGAATTGGAAAAAGAGGATGGGCAGCCCGATTCGCGCCTGCTAATGGCCGAAGCCCTGCTGGGGCAGGCCCCGTTCAAACCGGCGCGTATCCTCCGCCACCTGAGTGGACGCTCGCTGCGGGGCGCCCGCTATCGGCCACCCTTTACCTTTGCGCCCTTGCCCCAAGGGGCCGGGCGCGTGGTGCTGAGCAAAGAGGTCCCTCTGAATCAGGGAACAGGCCTCATGCCCGTTGTCCCGGCCTTTGACTCCCTGTCTCTGGCCCTGGCCCAGGAACACGACCTGCCGATCCCCGATCTGTTGGACGACAACGGGAAATTCGGCGAAGGGGCGCGGCCCTGGCGAGGTCTGACTCCCCTCGACAGCGAGCCGTTTCTGGTGGAGGACCTGGAAGCCCGCGGACTCTTGGTGAGGCGAGAACTCGGCTCGGTCGCTCGGCGCCTGTGCCCTTATTGCGAGACGCCCCTGCTGCCTCAGGCCCGACACACCTGGCTGGTCGACACGGAGGAGGGACCCTGGATCGTGGGGCGGGACCGCGCCTGGGCCACGCCCATGCCCATCTGGCAATGCGACCGCTGTCAAAAGCAGGTCTGCCTGGCGGGTCTGGATGAACTGGCGCAAAAGACGGGGCAAGCGGTCGAGCAACTCGATCTCCATCGCCCGGCAGTGGATGGGCTGGTGTTCCCTTGCCACGCGTGCAGTGGAAGCATGCGTCGCGTTCCGGCTGTGATCGACGCTGCCTTTGAGGCAGCCGTTCTGCCTTGGGCCCTATTTCCTCAAGAGCTGGGCACCGAGCCTGCCCTGGCCATCGGCCTGGGGCATGAGAAGGACGGCTGGCTCGCCGATCTGGCGACGGCTGCCACCCTGCTCCATGGCTCTGCCCTGGGGGGGCCATCGCTCACGGTGCCGCTGGGCTCGAGCGACTCTATGCACGACATCGACAGCAGAACCCCGGCCGATGCGCTCCGCTGGGCCGTCTACACAGAGACCTCTCCCCTGCAGGCCGAACGCAGCTTTTTGCAGCCCCTGTGGGAATTGGTCGTGGCGCCTCGGCCGCCCTCTCCGCCGGATGCCGAATCGTCGATTCTCGAGCGATGGATGGCGGCGCGCCTGCGCCAGGCGATCCAGGAGATCACCCAGGCCCTGGAGCTCTGCGAAGCGCGCCGGGCCGCCCGAGCGCTGAACAGCTTTGTGGGCCATCTGACCAATTGGTATGCCCCTCTTTGCCCTGGGGGCCTCCCGGCAATATGGGGGCCACTCAGTCGCCTTCTCGCGCCCTTTGTGCCCCACCTGGCTGAGGCGATCCGGCGCCACTCGGAGGGACGGATAGGCAGTGTGCACCTGGTCGACTGGCCCACCCCCGGGTATATTACCGACGATGACGCCCCCCTGTTGAGGCAGATGGAGCGGGCCCTGTGTTTGGCAGCGTTGGGAAAGGCCGCCCGGCAGCAGGCAGGCATCCCGGAGGATCGATTGTTGCACCGTGCCCGAGTTGGCTTGACAGAGGACAAAGTTGCCGCAGAGGAACTGCGCGCCCTGTGGGCCCGGCTGCTTGGGGTGCAGCAGGTCGAACAATGCAGCGATGCAATGGCCGAGGTGGCCTGGAAGCTGAGGCTCGAGCCCGATGTGGCAGCTAACCGAAGTGTTGCCCCGCAAGCCATCGACGCTAGCCTGACGGCCCTTGGCCCGCAAGTCCGGGCCCGGCTGGTGACCGAGCTGTGGGAGGGGCGGAGCATCGGCCTGGAGGTCGATGGCCAAGCTGTGACCCTCCTGCCCGATGATGTAGAGATTTCGGTCGAGGCCGACCCGGGGTGGGTGGCTGCGGCCCAAGACGGCTGCCTTGTCGCCTTGGAGATCCCCTAGCAGCCTGTCGGAGAGGGTTGTCATTCTGAGGAACGGAGGCGGCAAAGC
>CAYVLO010000032.1:0-14356 GCA_964452125.1 uncultured Anaerolineaceae bacterium
TGACAAAACAGACGGCGTTTTGCCTCGGTGGTTTTCTCTCCGACAGGCTGCTAGGAGAAAGCGATAACGCAAAAAGGGTGGAACCGCATTATGCGGCCCCACCCCCAATTGTTCTTCATCAGAGCCCTGACGAGCAAGACCCCGGTCGCCTACGGGCTATTTTCCGCGAGCGCCCAGTTGCCGATCCAGCATGTACAGGGCCTGGCCCTTGTCGCCAATCCGCTTCAAGGTCTCGAGAATATCCCCTGCCGTCTTTTCCTCTTCGACCTGCTCATTGACAAACCACTGCAAGAGATTCGCGGCGGCATAGTCTTTCTCGGCTACAGCCAGGGCATACAGTTTGTGAATGCAATCGGTGATGTACTGCTCGTGTTCCAACGTCTTGGCAAACACATCCATGGGACCGTTGAACTCAATCGGCGGTTGTGGGATCGCCTGGAACACGACCCGACCGCCTCGATCGAGGATGTGGTTGTAGAACTTCATGGCATGTTCCCACTCCTCACCAGCCTGCGCCACCATCCAGGCGCCAAAGCCCGGCAGGTTGATCGACTCGCTGTAGGCAGCCATAGACATATAGATGTAGGCCGAGGCCATCTCTTCCTTGATCTGCTCGTTGATCGCATCCTGCATTTTCTTGCTGATTTCCATGGTACACTCCCTTTCTCAAATTTAGTGGCCGCGTCCTTCTCCTTGGAGGTTGAAGCACTGCGTGCCTGTATTCCTTTATTTTAATTCTGGTTATTAGTATAACATGAAATTGGCAGGATGTCAACATTGAAATGGCCTCTGGCAGAAAACTGAACAGTGGAGTAGGAGCCGTGCTGCGGCTCTGGCCAGGACAGCCTCTTACGATTGCTGAAACCACCGAGTGCCGACCAGGAGGCCGCCAATCACCACAGCAAACACCAGATCCACAGCCAGCGTCAAACCAAAGGCCGTAGCCAGGTATCCAGCCAACCGGTTGACGCCGGCCACGGCAGCAGCCGGAATGGCCGGCACCCCGACCACCACGAGCACCACCACCGCCACTGCTCCCAAAAAAATCAGGACCGGTCGAACCGTGTCCATATCGGACGGACTGGGCAACATGGCATTGGAAATGGAAAAGATGAGATAGAGCCAAAGCCAGAAATCGGGCACCTGCATCAATTGTCCCACGCCATCCAACAGCGCCTGAGAGCCCTGGCCTTCTAGCAACCACCGCAGTTCGTCAATATCCAACACCAGATAACCGATGAGCAGAATCACCAGGGTCCCACCCACTAGCGGAGCCACTCCAATGAGACTGGCCCGGACTGGATCCACCTGACCCACCCGGATGGAGCCCAACGACACCCTGCGGCTTCTGCCCTTGCGCACCGGTCCGATCTTAAAGCCGGTGACCCGAACGCCCAGGGCTTTGGCCGCGAGCCAGTGGCTCAGCTCATGGATCACGACGCCGGGAAGCACGACCACAAAATACAGGATCAGGGCAATGTCGGGATCGCCCACCCAGCGGATACTCAGCTCTTGCAGGCGTAGGGTGATCCAGCGTTTGGCCAGAAGCAAAAGCACAAAGGTGCCTATAAAAGCCACGAGGGGAGTCCACTCGCCAAAGGCGCTCATCAGGGCTCGTTTTCCTCCCCGGTCAAGGTGATGCATACGACTTCGGGCGGGCAAAAGAGCCGAGTGCGGGGGGTGCCAAATCCTTCCATGCCGATTCCACGGCTCACATAGAGATGGGTATCCCCTTCCCGATAGTAGCCGCCTTCGTACCGCTTCCAAAAGCGCGAACTGGTCAGCAGCGCCCCAAAACCAGGCACGCGCCATTGCCCGCCGTGGGTGTGCCCGGCCAAGAACAGGTCCACACCCAGCGCCGCCGCTTGCGGCATCAGATCCGGCCGATGATAGAGCAACAGCCGAAAGGCTGAAGGAGGCGCACCGGCCATCAGGGTCTGTAGCCGGACGCCGTCAGCATCCAGGTCCCGGCTGCACGATACCCCCAAAATCCACAGGCGATGGCCGTGGATCTCGACCTCGACGGATCGATCCTCGAGCACCACGACTCCCGCCTGCTCCAGCGCCGGGCGCAAGAAATCGGGATGGTCCACCTCGACGGTGCCCCAAATCGCATAGATGCCGCCCGGGGCGTGGAATTGCTTCAAAAGATGGCACAGTTCGTCTCGAGCTTGGGGGTCCTCGTTATACGACGTGTTGAGAAAATCGCCGGTAAGCACGAGGATATCCGGGGCCAGATCGGCCACTAGAGAAGGCAAAGCCCGCTCGCGCAGGGTCAGCCGTTCGACGTGTAAATCCGAAAGCTGTACAATGCGCACCTCAGCCCCCGGATTCGACAAATGGGCAAAGCGCAAACATCGCTGGGTCACCTGCAAACGGAAAGGCTCGACCATCGAGGCATAGGCTGCCAGAACCCAACCCAAGAGTTGGATAAAGAGCAGGACCCCTCCAGCCAGCCCGGGCCATCTCATGGCAAAGGGAAGGGCCAGCAGTGTCAGGAACCAGCGCAGGCCCACCAGGCCCAGCCAGGGAGGTTGGGGCAGGCCAAAGGATAAACGCCACCGGGGAAGGGCCGCCAACAAAGCCCAGTCGGCCGCCGCCAGAAACAAAAGTCCCAACGCCACGCCCCATCCCCACAAGGCTTGCTGCATCGCACGGGACCAGAACCAACCCATAGCGGCATCCAGAACCAACGGCACGGCTGCAAGCTGCCAGGCAGCCCAGGTTCCCGGCTTTTCGGTGAGCACCAGGAGGGTGTGAAACGGGTTATCGCCCAGTTTTTTCATAGGTGGGCATTATACCACTGCCTCCCAAGGCTGACAACTGCCATCGCGCGTCCGGGGCGCCCGCATTGGAAATCGCTCGGGCTGCGTACCGCCCAGGGCTCGGTCAAAGTCCTTTTGTACCAAACCACAGCGCTCGCGCGGGATCTGGCGATCCCGCGCGAGCTACCGGGAGCACTGTGGGGTCCGCTAGCCAAACTGAGAATTGCCGCGTACAGCCCTTACGTTCTTGCATTCGGCTCGTCTTTACGTATAATATGAGGCCGGGCCGAGCAAAACGCCCCAAACCGCCGGATGTCATCCAAGCCGACCAGGAGAAAAACGGGAACGTGTTTAGACGATCAAACAAAATCAGAGACAGCCTGACCAAAACGCGACGCTCATTCTTTGGGCAGATCAGTAGTCTTCTGGGGGGCGGCGCGATCACCGAAGAGACCTGGGAGGATCTGGAGGCTTTGTTGGTACAAGCCGATGTGGGTGTATCCACCACGGTGATGCTCGTAGATCGCCTCCGCGAACAGGTCAACAGCGGCAAAGCCCGAACGGCGAACGACCTAGAAGGCCTGCTCAAGCAGGAATTGTTGGACCTCCTGGGCGACCCGGCGCCCATGACCATCGATGAGCCAAGGTTGCTCACGCTTGTGTTGGTGGTGGGCGTCAACGGTTCGGGCAAGACGACGTCGATTGCCAAACTGGCAAACTATTACAAAAAGCGCGGTCGCAAGGTTCTGCTGGCTGCCGCCGACACCTTTCGGGCAGCGGCCATCGATCAGTTAAAGATCTGGGGGGAGCGGATCGACGTCCCGGTCATTGCCCACCAACCCGGCGCCGATCCGGGCGCCGTCGTCTACGACTCGATCCGCGCCAGCCAAAGCCGGAAAGCCGATCTACTCATCGTCGATACGGCTGGGCGGCTTCACACCAAGTACAACCTCATGGAAGAATTGCGCAAACTCTATGGCGTCGCCCAGAAACGCGTACATGCCGCGCCCCACGAGACGCTCCTCGTACTCGATGCCACCACGGGACAGAATGCTCTGTCCCAGGCGCGGCATTTCAAAGAGGCGGTAAACGTCACCGGCGTGATCGTCGCCAAGCTGGACGGAACCGCCAAGGGCGGCGTCGTGTTTGCCATTGCCCACGAGTTGGGCGTACCGGTGCGCTTTGTGGGCACCGGAGAGACAATGGATGACCTGGCCGAGTTTGACCCCGAGGCGTTCGTAGAAGGACTATTCGAATAGAGGTGAAAAGATGGATGAGGCACAGAGCAGGCTGACAGGATTGTACGAACGGATTCAAGAAATTCGGGGGCGTCTTTGACCTGGCCGACAAGGAACAGCAACTTGCCGCGATGGAGCGGGAGGCAGCGTCGCCCGACTTTTGGAACGACTCCATGACGGCGCAGAAGGCCATGCAGGACCTTTCCAACCTTCGCACCGAAATCGAACAGTGGCAGGCGTTGCAGACCCGGATTTCCGATGCTCTGGAACTCTCCGAGTTGGCCGCAGCCGATGAAGACGAATCGCTCACGGCTGAACTCGAAAAGGAAACCACCCTCCTCGAAGCCGAGATGGACCGGTACGAATTTAAGCTCAGCCTCTCCGGCCCTTACGATCGCGGACCGGCCATTTTGGCGCTGCACGCCGGGGCGGGCGGCACCGACTCCCAGGACTTTGTCGAAATCCTGATGCGCATGTACCTGCGCTGGGCCGAAAGGCAGGGCTATCGAACCGAAATTCTGGACTCGTTGCGGGGTAATGAGGCCGGCTACAAAAGTGTGACCATCAGTGTGCAGGGGCCCTACGCCTACGGCTATCTGGCTGCCGAGCGAGGGGTGCATCGGCTGGTTCGCCTGTCGCCCTTTGACGAAGCCCACCGCCGCCATACCTCCTTTGTCCTGGTGGAAGCCATGCCCGAAATCTCGGACGACATCGAAATCGACCTCCGCGACGAAGACCTCCGGATTGACGTCTTTAAAGCCTCGGGCGCGGGGGGGCAGCACGTCCAGAAAAACGCGACGGCGGTGCGCATCACCCACTTGCCGACGGGTATTGTGGTTTCCTGTCAAAATGAGCGTTCACAGACTCAAAACAAAGACGTGGCCTTTAAAATCCTCCGCGGCAAGCTGTATGACGTGGAACAGCAAAAACTGACCGAGGAACAGGCAGCCCTCAAAGGCGACCATATTTCCGCGGGGTGGGGCAACCAGATTCGCTCCTACGTGTTGCACCCCTATCACATGGTCAAAGATCTGCGAACGGGATACGAAACCGGCAACACGGCCGCCGTGCTCGACGGCGATATCCAGGGGTTTATCGAGGCCTACCTGCAATTCACCATCGGCGAATAGAACCCTTGCCAAAAACAAGAGGGCGACCGCGTTGGACGTCGAAACCGAGTCGCCCTCTTTCCGCGAATTGCCGGTGGGCAAACACCAACCCCCACCTGCAATTTGACAACGTTTTCATAATGAATATAATGTTAGCTTGCGTATTTGAACGGGAGTGGATACCATTAATAGCAAGAGGCTACTGGAGCGGTTTGAGGCGCATCTTTCTAGCTCGGCTCTCGCGCCAGCGACTGTAGTCAACTACCTGGCTGACCTGAGGGCATTCCTGCGATGGAGCGAGGGAACAAAGCAAGCGGACCGTTCGCCTCTGCATTTGGGGTGCGATGACCTCCAGCGGTATTGCTCCTTTCTTTCAGAGGAAAAGAACCACGCGCCGACCACCATCAACCGCCGGATCCAGACGTTGCGAAAATTCTACAGCTACGCCTTGGCCGAAGGATGGATTTCCACCAATCCGGCAGAGAATGTATCGCTGTTGGATGAAAGCACGTCGCAACGGTCTCGCAATCTGACGGAAGAAGACGTGGATCGGTTGCTCGACTGTGTGCAAAGAGCGCGGCCTCGCTGGGGAGAACGAGATGGGGCCATCCTCCATGTGTTCTTGGGAACAGGACTCAAGCTCAGCGAGCTGACCGATCTACGCGTGTCGGATGTGCATTTGGATGGCGCGCAACCTGTCCTCACCATCGGCGGTGATGCAGAACCATTGGGGCGCACGATCCCCCTTGACGACAATGTCTTTGGCGCACTGCGCCGATACCTACCCGTCCGACGTGCAGCCCCAGGTGTGGATCATCTCTTTGTCAATCGAGATGGAAATCCGTTGTCAACACGCTCGGTACAGAGATTGCTCCGTTATTATGCTCAAGAAGCACATCTGGAAGGTTTGACGACCCAAGCCCTGCGATACATCTATGCTCGCAGGGTATTCAGTGATTGCGGAGATTTAGAGAGCGTGACCGATTTGTTGGGGCATCGCCACACCGCCACCACCATTCGCTACCTGCGCCCAAACGAGGGCGAGCCCACCAGTACGTAAGTGTTCTTGACGGAGCCCCTGCTTCGTCGCCAGATCGACCCTAGTGTGATTGGAGGGAATAACTTGAGTCTCAAAGATTTCAAGGCCCTACGGCTCAGTCTAGCTTCGCCAGAACAGATCAAGTCCTGGTCCTATGGCGAGGTCACCAAACCGGAAACCATCAACTACCGGCGCCTTCGCCCGGAGCGTGATGGCCTGTTCTGTGAAGCCATCTTTGGCCCAACCAAAGACTGGCAGTGCGCCTGCGGCAAGTACAAGCATATCCGCTTCCGCGGCGTGACCTGCGAACGGTGTGGCGTCGAAGTCACTCGCTCTTCGGTGCGGCGCGAGCGGATGGGCCACATCGAACTGGCCGCACCCGTAGCCCACATCTGGTACACCCGCCGCGTGCCGAGCTATCTTGGCCTGCTATTGGATGTCTCGCGGCGAAACATGGACCGGGTCCTATACTTTGCCCAATACGTCATCTGCTCGGTCGACGAGGAGGCCCGAAGCAAGGCGCTGCGGCGCCTGGACGATGAGCTGGTCCGCGAGCGAACGCGCCTCGAACGCTCGATCCAGGAAAAGATCTCCGAGATCGATCTGCGCCTGCAAGAAGCCCTGGAGAACCTCCAACAACGCCGAATCAACCGGGAAGAGGAGCTGGAGGAAAAGGCCGCCAACCTCACCGATGCCGTTACCCACGAGGTTCGCAGCATCCAGGCCCAGATGGAAGCCCTCCTGGACAAGGCGGCCCCCGAAGACCTGACGCTCAGCTTTCACAACGAGCCGCTTGTGCAAAAGGGCGAGACCATCACCCGCGCTCACCTGGCCCGCCCTCAAGAAGTGGCGGCGCGCCGCCTCGATGAGATCATGGACGAGATCCGCCAGGAAACCGAAGATGTCGGGCTCCTGATCTCTGCCGAAGGCGACCAATTGCGCCACGAAGCAGGGCAGGTCACCGAGATCCTCAACGAGCGCCTGGGCCAGCAGTTGGCCGCGCTGGAGGCAGACACCGAAGAAAAGAAGGACGAGCTTCGCGGCCTGAAGATCATGACCTTCTTGACCGAAAGCCGCTACCACGACTTGAACGAACGGTGGGGGCAGGTCTTTCACGCCGCCATGGGCGCCGAGGCCTTTTATCAGATCTGCAAGCAGGTAGACCTCGACGCCCTGAGTAAGGAACTGCGCGCCACCATGCGCACCACTCGCTCCAAACAGCTCAAGAAAAAGGCCACCAAACGACTGAGCGTCGTGGAGGCCTTGCGCAAGAGTTCCAACCGACCCGAATGGATGATCCTGACCATCCTGCCCGTGATCCCGCCCGAAATGCGCCCCATGATCCAGTTGGACGGCGGTCGTTTTGCTACGTCGGACCTCAACGACCTCTATCGTCGTGTGGTGAACCGCAACAATCGGCTCAAGCGGCTGCTGGAACTGGGCGCCCCGGACGTGATCGTGCGCAACGAAAAGCGCATGCTGCAAGAGGCCGTCGATTCTCTCATCGACAACAGCCGACGGGGCAAGGCGGTTTCAGCCCGAGGGCGTCGCCCCCTGAAATCGCTATCCGACATGCTCAAGGGAAAACAGGGCCGCTTCCGCCGCAACCTGTTGGGCAAGCGTGTGGACTATTCGGGACGCTCGGTCATCGTGATCGGCCCCGACCTGGCGCTGCACCAGTGCGGTCTGCCCAAAAGCATGGCCTTGGAACTCTTCCAACCCTTTGTCATCAACCGGCTGGTCGAATACAACTATGCCATCAATGTCAAGGGCGCCAAGCGCATTATCGAACAACAAAAGCCCGAGGTCTGGGAAGTTCTGGAAGAGGTTATCCACGACCGACCGGTCCTATTGAACCGCGCCCCCACTCTGCACCGCCTGGGCATTCAGGCCTTTGAGCCGGTGCTCGTGGACGGCGATGCCATCCAGATCCACCCCTTGGTGTGCGCCGCATTCAACGCCGACTTTGACGGCGACCAGATGGCCGTCCACGTTCCCCTGTCCAAAAAGGCGGTGGCCGAAGCCCGGGAATTGATGCTTGCCTCGCGCAACCTGCTCAAACCGGCCAGCGGCGAGCCCATCGTGGGCCCGGCCAAGGACATGGTCTTGGGCTGTTACTACCTGACCATGGAGAGGGAACAGCCGACGGACCACCCCCACATTTTCGCCGAAATGGAGGAGGTGCGGCTGGCCCACGATCTGGGTAAGGTAACCCTGCACACGCCCATCCGGCTGCGGTACGGAAGCTGGATCGACGAAATGCCCCTGGACTATCTGGACGTGAGCGAAGAAGTGCAAGAGGCCCTCCTGGCGGCTTCGCTCGCCGATTGTGGCCATCTCATCGAAACGCTGGACAAGGGAAATTTGCAGGCCATTACCGGTCTGGACCAGGACGACGAACTCGAGATCCGCGACATGCTCTACGCTGTCGGCTATCGGGCCGAGGATCGGGGCCAAACACCCTATATCGACACAACGGTAGGGCGCGTCCTCTTTAACCTGGCCCTTCCGCCCCAGCTACGCTTTGTGAACGACGCCATGGATCGGGGCAAACTGCAAAGTTTGGTTGGCGAGTGTTACCACCGCCTGGGGGGAGATACCACGGCCAAGCTGGTCGACGATATCAAATCCACCGGATTTCTCTACGCTACCAAGTCGGGCATCAGCATCGCCGTCAGCGACATCACCGTCCCAGTGGAAAAAGAGGGCATCATTCAGCTCACTTCTGAAGAGGTCAAACAGGTGGAACAGCAGTACCGGCGCGGCCTCATCACCGAGGATGAGCAATACATGCGCACGGTCGAGCTGTGGACCAAAGCCACCGACGACATCACATCTGCCGTAGCCGACCATCTCGATCCCAGTGGCCCCATTCGCGTCATGGCCGTTTCCGGCGCCACCAAGGGTGGATTCACACCCATTCGCCAGTTGGCCGGTATGCGCGGACTGATGGCCGACCCGACAGGCCGCATCATCGCCCTGCCGATCCGTTCCAATTTCCGCGAGGGCCTCACGGCCCTGGAATACTTTATCTCGACCCACGGCGCGCGCAAGGGTCTGGCCGACACCGCCCTGCGAACAGCCGATGCCGGCTATCTGACGCGGCGCCTGGTCGATGTCGCCCAGGATGTGATCATCGACGCCGAGGATTGCGGCACAAGGGCCGGAATCTATATATCCATCAAAGACACCAAGCAGATGCAACAAACGATGGTGGAGCGGATTTTGGGCCGCGTGGCCAATGCGCCGGTCGTCCATCCTCAAACCGGCGAGATCATTGTCGCCCGCGGAGAAATGATCGACGAAGAGGCCGCCGAGCTCATCCAGTCGCTGGGCATCGACAACATCTTGGTACGCTCGCCCCTCACCTGCGCGCTGCGACACGGCATGTGCGCTGCCTGCTACGGTCGCGACTTGGCCCGAGGCGGCATGGTGCAGGTAGGCGAGGCCGTAGGCATTATCGCCGCCCAGTCCATCGGCGAGCCTGGTACCCAGCTCACCCTGCGAACCTTCCACACCGGCGGTGTGGCAGGCGCATCGGACATCACCCACGGCTTGCCCCGCGTCCAGGAGTTGTTCGAGTCGCGCATCCCCAAGGGCGAAGCCACCATCTCGGACATCGACGGCCGGCTCGAATTGCACACTGCCGATGGTGTGCGCGTGCTCAAAGTGGTCAACAGCGAAGTCTTGACCGACGAGCACCCCATCCCCAAGAATTACCGGATTCTGGTGGAAGATGAGCAGTCGGTATCAGAGGGGGACATCATCGCCCAATACGGTGAAAAGGTCATCGTCGCCGAAAACCAGGGGCGAATCTTTATCGAATCACCAGCCGTGCTGGTGCAGACCAAAGACGCGCCCTATCCTGTGGAACATCCCATCCCGGCCAACTACCGGCCCGTGGTGGAAGGTGGACAACAGGTGAACAAGGGCGATGTCGTGGCCCAATACGGCGCCCACCAGATCACCGCCGAAGCCTCGGGCGCAGTGACCGTCCGCCCACAGGCCACGGTTTATGTGCGGCGAGAAACCCGCGACGAACGCGAGTACGAGATTCCCACAACCGCCCGACTGCGCGTAGAGCCGGGGAGCCTGGTAAGCGCAGGGCAGCAACTTACCGAAGGCTCGATCAATCCCAACCGCTTGCTGCGGATCATGGGCCGTGAAGCGGTTCAGCTCTACCTGACAGCCGAGATCCAGGAGGTGTATCACAGCCAGGGCGTGAACATCAACGACAAGCACATCGAGGTCATCATCCGCCAGATGCTGGGCAAAGTACGCGTCGTCCAATCAGGAGATACGCATCTGTTGCCCGGCGAACTGGTCAACCGACTCACCTTCCAAGACATCAACGAGGAGATTCTCCGCTCGGGAGGGCGCCCTGCCACGGCGCAGGCGGTGCTACTGGGCATCACCAAGGCAGCCTTGAACACCGAGAGCTTTTTGTCCGGCGCCTCGTTCCAACACACCATCAACGTGCTGGCGGGCGCAGCCATCGAAGGCAAGGTCGACGGACTGTACGGGCTGAAGGAGAACGTGATCATCGGCAAGTTGATCCCTGCCGGCACCGGCTATCGGCGCTCGCGAGAGGCCACGCAAGGCCACATGCCCTGGGAACGCAACTCGCTGATCTCGACCAATCTGGCTGGCCCCAGCGATTAGGGTATCGGTTGCAAGCAATGCACAATGCTCATCTGTTGGTTGAGCATTGTGCATTTTTCTTTTTTCTAACCAAAGGTGAAAAAAGATCATGAAGGTCGGACTCGGACAGGGACAACGACAGCGACGAACCCTCGCCTTGATCTATCTCGTGCCCCTGATCTTTCTCGCCCTCTTTTTCTTCTATCCTCTCTTCAAAATCCTGGCCCTCAGCCTGTTCCCAGAGGGCCGGTTCGACCCTGCTCCGTTCCTCACCCTCGCCACCGATGCCTATTACGCCCGCGTACTGGCCTTCACCAGCGGGCAGGCCCTGCTGTCGACGGCGCTTACCGTTCTGGTAGGCATGCCGGCGGCTTATGTGTTCGCCCGGTATGATTTTCGAGGAAAATCGCTGTTCCGGGCGCTGACCACCATCCCCTTTGTCATGCCCACCATGGTCGTGGCCGCGGCCTTTACGGCGCTTTTTGGCCGCGCGGGGCTGTTCAATCAGGCCCTGGTCTCCCTTTTCGGGCTAGAGAGCCCGCCCCTCCAACTGCAAAACACCCTGGCTTTGGTGCTGATGGCCCACGTATTCTACAACGCCTCGATCATTGTGCGCATGGTGGGGGGGTTCTGGGCCAATCTGGACCCGCGTATCGAAGAGGCGAGCCGGGTGCTGGGGGCCAGCCGCTGGCGTACGTTTGTCCACGTGACGCTCCCTCTCCTCTGGCCCTCCATCGCTGCCGCCAGTTTGCTCGTCTTTTTGTTCTGCTTTACCAGCTTTGGCGTCATCCTGGTGCTGGGCGGGCCGCGATGGGCCACCCTAGAGGTAGAGATCTATTATCAAGCCGTGCCTTTTTTCAACCTGCCCCTGGCCGCCGCCTTGTCGCTGGTGCAAATGGTCCTCACCTTTGCCATCATGGCCCTGTACACCCGGCTTCAATCCCTTGCGGCTGTGCCCCTCAACCTGCGCCCCACCGAGGCCACGCAACGCCGCCCCACCACCTGGCGCTCTCGCCTGGTGGTCTGGGTCAGCCTCGGCAGCCTGCTGATTTTGCTTGTCACCCCCTTGCTGGCGCTGGTCGGGCGCTCCTTCACCTTAGAGGGACCATTCACCACCCACTACTACCAGGCCCTGTTCACCAACCCCACCCAGTCCTTCTTTTACGTCTCCCCAGCCATAGCGATACGCAATTCGCTGCTCATCGCCGGGAGCACGGTCGTCCTGTCGGTGATCATCGGCCTGATCAGCGCCTACCTGCTGACCAGTCCCGGCAGCTCGCTGCGCGCGATCCTGGACCCGGTGTTTATGCTGCCCCTGGGCACCTCCGCAGTGACCCTGGGCTTTGGCTATATCATTGCCCTGGATCAACCGCCGCTGAACTTGCGCGCCTCTCCGGTGCTGCTGCCGTTGGCCCATACCCTGGTCGCCTTTCCCTTTGTCGTGCGCAGCCTGCTGCCCGCCCTGCGGGGATTGAACCCCCACTGGCGGGAGGCGGCCCGTGTGATGGGCGCTTCACCATTACAGATCGTCCGCACCATCGACCTGCCCATCATCGGCCGGGCGCTGCTGGTGGGGGCTGTCTTTGCCTTTACCATCAGCATCGGCGAGTTTGGCACGACGTTGCTCATCGCCCGGCCCAACTTGCCCACCATGCCGGTGGTGATCTATCGACTGTTGGGCGCCCAAGGCGCCCTGAACCAGGGACAAGGATTGGCCATGAGCACGCTGCTTATGATCGTGTGCGCTGCCGGGTTCATTCTCATCGAACGATTCCGAGTGGGCGACATCGGGGAATTTTAACAGGCACCCCAGCCGCCCGCAATCACAGCGAGAAGACCGCGTTATGACATTGCTGACAGCGACCCACATCTCCAAATCGTACCAAAACACCCCCGTCCTCCGCGACGTATCGTTGCATGTGGACCAAGGGGAGATTGTCTGCCTGCTCGGCCCCAGCGGCTGCGGCAAGACGACTCTGCTGCGCATTGTCGCCGGCCTGGAACAGGCCGATCAGGGCCACGTAACCTTTGACGGCCATCCTCTCGACTCGGTGCCCGTCCACCACCGGGGTTTTGGGCTGATGTTTCAGGACTATGCCCTCTTTCCCCACAAGGACGTGGCGGCCAACGTCGCCTTTGGGTTGGAGGTGCAGGGCACGCCGCGCGACCAAATCAAAGCCCGCGTCGACGAGGTCCTGGAGTTGGTCGGCCTTCAGGGCTATGAAAAGCGCCACGTATTCGACCTGTCGGGCGGCGAACAGCAACGTGTGGCCCTGGCTCGCAGCCTGGCCCCGGGGCCCCAGCTGCTCATGCTCGACGAACCCCTTGGTTCCCTGGACCGCACGCTGCGCGAAGAGTTGATGAACGAATTGAGGACCATCCTCAAGAGCATAGCGGTCACCACCATCTATGTCACCCACGACCAGCAAGAGGCCTTTGCCATCGCCGATCGAGTTCTCATCATGAATCAGGGGCGGATCGTGCAGCAGGGCAGCCCCCGGTCGGTCTATCGCTCTCCGGCCTCACCCTGGGTGGCCCAATTTCTTGGCCTGAGCAACTTGATCCCGGGCCAGGTGCAGTCCCTGGACCCCTTGCAGATCGACACCCCCTTGGGGGTGATCGCCCTCAGCAGCACCGAGGACGTGGAGATCGGCCAAAGCGCCATCCTACTCATCCGCCCCGAAGCGGCTCGACTGGGCGATCCCGCGATCTCCCGTCACCAAGGCGCGGCAGATATGCCCCCGACGATTGAGGGCATCGTCCGACTGACCTCGTTCCGCGGCGGGCACTGCCGGATCGTCCTGCATCACACGACCGGCGTCGACCTGGCCTTCGAGCTGCCCTCCGACGCTCCCGACCTGCCCAAAGCCGGGGAGCCGATCCGCCTGGAACTCCGCCCCGAAGCCCTAAGCCTGCTGATAGAGGCCCAGGATGAACCCCCAAACGCCCATTGATCCCGCCTCCGACCCGATTCAGGTAGAGGTAATCCGGGATGGCCGACTACGGACACGCATCCACTGGGAGTGGAACGGAGATCAGGTACGGATTCGAGTGCCGCGTCAGATTCGAAAACGACAGCTCGAGCAGCACGTGGCCGAGATTGTGGAGCAGGTCCAACAAAAGCGCGCTCAGGTTCGAAGCCGGGCCGATGCCGAGCTGGAAGCCATCGCCCGGCGCGTCAACCGCGCCTATCTGGATGGTGCGATTTCGTGGAACTCGATCCGCTGGGTGAGCAATATGCAAAAGAGATTGGGCAGTTGTACCGTCTGCGGGCCCACCCGCGGCGACATCCGAATCAGCGACCGGCTCAAGGGCTGGCCCCTGTGGGTTCTGGAATACGTGATCGTCCACGAGTTGGTCCACCTCCAATATCCCAACCACAGCCCCGAGTTCTGGGCCACCGTACACCGGTACCCTCAGGCCGAACGGGCACGGGGCTTTGTCCTCGGCGTTGCTTTCCAACAGGGTGCCGACGCCGAAGAATGGCTTTGAGGTTTTCACGTCGGTGCTTTGGTATCCACATCCGATGGAATCAAGGCGAATCTGCCCGTCTCCGTCAGCTCA
>CAYVLO010000033.1:0-14354 GCA_964452125.1 uncultured Anaerolineaceae bacterium
TTCAACGGCAGAAGTCGTAGCTTTTTGGAGTGCGCGCCTGGCGCGAAGCGCCAGGACGCTTGCTTGCGCGGGTTTTTGCGGCAGCGGCGCTGAGTACAGCGCGCGTCCTGCTGGGCAGGCACGCACTCCAGAGGATGGCTACTCACCGCCCAAAGGACGTAACGAACTCACCCAGAAAGTTGAAATACACCCCAACCGTGCCACACCCCCTATCCAGTTTGACAATTAGGACAAACTGATCTAGAATGGCGGCATCTTGTTAAAGGAGGTTCTGGGATGATCTACGACACATTCGCCAGCCGCATTAGCCCTGTCGGCGATTTCGTTCTTCGCGTTGGTCGTAGTGCGCCCATCTGCCTCTAGTTATTGTTAACTAAGGCCATGGGGCACCGACAACCCCACGGCTTTTTTGATCCAACCAGCATGCCGCGTGCCGTGGGGAAGCAGAGACCCCACGGCTTTTTTTATTGTGCGTGGGCTTCTCAGCGAAAGGGTGGGTCCTTGGGTCCCGTCATCGGAGGAGGGGGGAGGAACGGTCGTCAGCCGTCCCCCCGGGAAAGAAAAAGGGGGATCACGATGTTAGCTGAAAAGAGAGATCCCGCGAGCGAGAAGCCAGCGATGGACCGCATCCTGCACCGCTGGCGGGAAAGACTGTGGACCTGGTTGAGCGAACGACTCAACCTCCGTGCCAAGAAGGATGGCGCGGATCGGATCGATCCGTGGGACATGCTGTTGCTGTAGCCCATGACGGTCGAGGGGGCGACCGCCTCCTTTGACCGTCATGGCCTAGCCGAAAGAACAATGAGGAGAAAGAGATGAGGGTCGGCGGAATCACCCGCTACATGAAGCGGTTTGGGAGCTTTAGCCGCAACGCCCGTTTCTACCTGTTGAGCGAGCTGGTGATTGGTCTCAGCTTTAGCATCTATGCGCTCATCTTTAACCTGTACGTCGACAGCGCGGGCTATTCGCGCAGTTTCTTGGGCCAGCTCCAGTCTCTGCCGAACCTGATCGCCCTGTTTGGGGCCATTCCCGCCGGCATGCTGGTGGATCGGATCGGGCGCAAGCCCGCGCTGTTGATCGCCAACCTGGGGAGTGTATTGGCCAAACTGGGCATCGTCCTGGCGCCCGACGCCGGTTGGTTGCGGGTGTCGGCGATCGGCTTTGGGGTTGCGAACTCGCTGTGGATGGTGAGCGCTTCGCCCTTTATGATGGAGAACTCGACCGACGAAGAGCGCAACTCTCTTTTTAGCGCCCACTTTGGGCTGACCACCCTGATTGGGTTCGTGGGCACGCTGGTCGGCGGCTACCTGCCCACTCTCTTTGGCGATATGCTGCGAGTGGACGTGGAAAGCCCTCAGGCCTACGCAGGGGCGTTGATCGTCACCGTCCTTCTGTCTGCCCTGTCGCTGCTGCCGCTGCTGTTCATTCGCGAGCAGCGCCAGCCCGTCCATGGGGAGGCACAGTCGCTCCTGCCCTGGCGTAACCTGACGAATCCGGGCCTGGCCCTGCGAATCTTTATGCCCAATATCGTCATCTCGCTGGGTGCGTCGATCTTGATGCCCTACATGAACCTGTTCTTCAAAGAGACCTTTAGCGTCTCGGACAAGGTATTGGGGGGTATCTTTGCCGTGTCCTCGGTGATCACCGGGACGGCGACGCTGGCGTCGCCGATCCTGGCCGATCGCTGGGGCCGGATCCGGTCATTGACCGCGAGTCAACTGCTGTCGATCCCCTTTTTGCTGACCATCGGCTTTTCGCCGGTCTTTTGGTTGGCAGCGCCGGCCTTTTGGACGCGCGCGGCTCTGATGAACCTGGGCAGCCCGCTGTACGAGGCCTTTGCCATGGAGCAGTTTGCGGCCCGAGAACGGGCCACCATCAGTGGCCTCATGGGCATGAGTTGGACCATCGGCTGGGCAGTCGGACCTTATGTAAGCGGCTATATGCAGCAGCACCCAGACATCGGATTCCGCCCCATCTTTTTGCTCACCTGCGGATTCTATGTCCTGGCCGTCATCCTGGAAAAGAAATTCTTTCAGCAGATCGACGACCGACAGCGACGATCCTCGCTGCTCGTCAAGTTGGGCGTCCACGATGCGACCGCGCCGCTGCCGGTGGCAGCCGCCGTGGCGAGACCAGACAGGGAAGGATAAGAGACCGAGCCTGGAGGGCAAGGCCGGTTTGTGGAATGCCGCTTTGGCGGAGAAAGGAGGGGTTGGTCTATGGCTGAGAAAAACGAGTGGGAAGCCATCAATAGGGAAGCAGGAAAGCGAATACCCATACCTATGCCGGGGGACTTGAAGGGAGCTCCCTGGCGGCTCGAATTGAAGGAGAAGACCTGCGGTGACACGCAAAGAATCCATGGACCTATACGAATACTATGAAGCGCAATACGATCCTTCCTGGGTGAACCCCAATGGGCGGCCCCAAAAGCGCAACGGGCAGCACAAGCCCAAGAAAGCGCCGGTCGAGGTCCTGGCCGAATTGGTCGACGACCCATCGGATATCACCCAGGGGTTCGAGACCTCGTACCGGCCCTCGCAATACGAACAGGGTTGGCTGCTGTCTTCGATGCTGCCCTTTTACGAAGAAGGGCTGATTACCGACGTGCTGTTCAAAGTCAAGGGGGGCAAAGAGGCCAGCGTCTACTGCTGCCAGGCTCACCCGGTCACCGGCTTTGATCTTTTGGCGGTCAAGGTCTATCGCCCGCGCATGTTCCGCAACTTGCGCAACGACAAGATGTACCGCCAGGGCCGGGAGATCCTCGTGGCTGGGGGGCGCCCGGCGGGCCGCGACTCGGGTTATATCGAGCGCGCCATTCGCAACAAGTCGGGCTTTGGCCAGCAGGCAGCGCACACCTCCTGGCTCATGTACGAGTTCACGGCCCTGGAAAGCCTGTACCAGGTCGGCGCGTCGGTGCCGCGTCCGATTCACGCCAGCGACAACGCCATCCTCATGACCTATCACGGCGATGAGCGCATCGCGGCACCGACGCTGAATACCATCGCCCTGGAACCCGACGAGGCACGGGGTCTGTTCCGCCAGGTTCTGCACAACGTCGAGCTGATGATGCAGCTGGGCATGATCCATGGCGACCTTTCCGCCTACAATATCCTGTACTGGGAGGGAGGCATCACCCTGATCGACTTTCCGCAAGTGGTGAACCTGCACACCAACGAAAAGGCCCGCTTTATCCTGGGCCGGGATATCGAACGCATCTGCGAGTACTTTATCCAGCAAGGGGTGGATTGCCATCCCCGGCGCATCGCCGAGGATCTGTGGCGCCGTCACGTGCAAGACCTCGACCCAGAGGATCAGAAGGCCGATTTGTCGGTCCTCCTTGCCCGCTTGGAAAAGGAGCAAGAATCCCACCCCGGGCGAGCGATTTCTTAAATGTGATCGCACACCTGGCGGCGATGGCCTTTGCCGCGCCGCCAGGCAGCGTCACCTACGCAACTTGATGGAGAAGGAACATGGCTATTTTAGAACGATTCATCGCCAAGACAGAGAACGTCGTCTCTGTTCCCGAAGCGTCCGCCATCGCCGGACTGACCTTCCGCGGCTTTCGCGGCCCTGAGGACTATCCCGCCATGCTGGCAGTGCTCCACGGGTCAAAGCAGGTCGACGGCATCGAACGCATCGACACCGTAGAGGATATCGCCCTCAACTACTCGAGCCTGACCAACAGCGATCCGTTCCAGGATATGCTCTTTGCCGAGATAAGGGGCCAGGTCATCGGCTACAGCCGGGTCTGGTGGTGGAAGAACCTGGAGGATACACAACTCTACCAACACTTTGCCTTGCTGCTGCCCCAGTGGCGAGAGACAGGCGTCCGCCGGGCGATGCTGCGCTACAACGAGCGACGCCTGCGCGAAATCGCCGCCGGGCACCCCCTGGATGGCCCCCGCTTTTTCGAAGTGTGGGCCTCGGAGGGAGAGACCGACTGGTCGTCGCTCCTGGAAAGGGAAGGGTACCAACCGTTCCGCTATGGCTTTTCCATGGTGCGCCCCAACCTGGAGAACATCCCCGACTGCCCCTTGCCCGAAGGGATCGAGATCCGGCCCGTGCCACCCGAGTCGTATCGCGCCGTGTGGGAAGCCGCCCGCGAAGCCTTTCGCGATGAGTGGGGATATTTCGAAGACGAGTGGGGCGACGCCCAATTCGAATCCTTTTGCAAGTCGCGCTGGTTCCAGCCGCACCTGTGGCAGGTGGCCTGGGATGGCGATCAGGTGGCCGGCATGGTGTTGAACTTTATCCTGGACGACGAAAACGTCGAGTACAAGCGGCTGCGGGGCTATACCGAGACCATCTGCGTGCGGCGCCCGTATCGAAAGCAGGGAGTGGCCAAGGCGCTGATTGCCCGCAGCTTCCATCTACTGCGGGAGCAGGGCATGACCGAGGCCTCCCTGAGCGTGGATGCCGAGAACCCCAGCGGGGCGCTGCAACTCTACCAGAGCATGGGCTTTGCCGTCAACCGCCGCGAGGCCGTCTATCGCAAGCCTTTGGACTGAGGAAATGACATGAGCAAACCACGCCGCGCCCGGCTGACCATCCGCACTTTTCAGGGAGAGCGGGACATCCCCGCCATCGCAGCCCTCTACCGGGCCGCCGCCAGGGTGGATGGCCCCGAATTCCACGTCAGCGACGGCGAAATGCGCCAGGTCCTGACCCAACCGGCGTCCACCCCTGGCGAGAACGCCTTTCTCTTTGAGGTGGGCAAGAAACTGGTGGCCTTTGGCCGCACCCACCTACAGCCAGGCGTCCAAGAGAGCGTGTTCGAGCTGCATGGCGTCGTCCATCCCGAGTGGCGGCGGCAGGGCATCGGCGCCCAGGTGATGGAGCGGGTCGAGCAGCGAATTCAGGAACTCTTGCCAGCGATCAAGACCCCGGCCGTCCACATCGGCGTCAACGCCGACCTCCGGCACAAGGGGCGCCATCGGCTTTTTGCCAAGATGGGCTACCGGCCGGTGCGCTACTTTTACGACATGGAGCGTCGCTTGACCCGAGACGGGACCTGGCTCGATCTGCCCCCTCCTGAACCCCCGCAAGGCGTGGTCATCCGTTCGATGGCCGAGCGCAGCGACCTGCCCGCCGTGTGGCAGGCGGCCAACGAGGCCTTCCGCGGCCAATGGGGCTATATGGAATCCAGCCCGGAGCAGTGGCAGCAATGGGTCGATGACCCCGGCTACCGACCCGAGTTGTGGCAGGTGGCCTGGGACGCGGCGCAGGACCGGGTCGCCGGGCTGTGCCTGGGCGGCATCGACGCCGAACAGAACGCAATGGCCGGGCGGACTGAGGGGTGGATCCACGTGTTGGCGGTCTGCCCTCCCTACCGCAAACGGGGGTTGGGCCGGGCGGTGTTGCTATCGGGCCTGGCGGCCTTGCAGCGAGCCGGGGCCGAATGGGGCCTGCTGAGCGTGGATACCGACAATCCGACCGGCGCACTGCGCCTGTACGAGGGCGCCGGCTTCCGGCCCGCGAAAACGCGGGTCGCCTACCTCAAGACGGTGCGCTTGTAGCCCCCGCCTCGAGGGCAAAATCAGAACGGGGCCATCTTGCCGCGCGGCAGGATGGCCCCGTTTCCTTGCGGCCCTGGCGCCCACTCGGACTCAGGGCTCGAAAACCGCCAGTTCAATCGAGTCGCGGTCGGCGCCGGTGAGGGGCAGGCGCGCGCCGGTCTGGGCGTCGTACATCCCGACGAGGAGGCGGTAAGGGACGTCCCGGGGCGCCTCGGTTGGCAGCGTCAACGAAAGGGGATCGGCCACCACCTCACCGGGCAGCCACCAGACAGTGGGATAGCCCCCCGCCTGGGGCGCCGAATCGACCTGGGCGCGGACCCGGCCCTCTGGGTCCAGGAGCTGGGCAAAGACGGTGTAGCCGGTATCGAGGCGCGCCTGGGCCTGCCAGTAGAGGGTCACCGAACAGGCGCCGTTCTCGATCCGGCAGTCGGCGTCGTAGCCCAGCAGGCGAACCTGGCCCCCCAGGTCGGCATCCAACTTGTGCTCGATGGGAGGCGCCTCCCACAGGCGATCCTCCTCGACGGGCTCGTACCCCTCGACGTGAAGCAGGCGGGCCCAGGTGTCGCCCTCCAAAAGACGGACCACCGGATCGGACGATTCGACGCGGATGGGCAGCCGCTGATCCACGGCCTGCCATTCGGTTGACTGCCAGTCAGCCCCCTGCACCACCCCCAGACCCAGGCTAAAGGTAGAGCCCACCTGCCAGGGCAAGGTGCGGGTGACCATTATTTCGCTCGTCTGCCACTGCTCTGGCGGAACCCAAACGGTGGCGATCATCGGTCGCAGGGTGGTATCTTCGAGGATCTGACCCGTCGCATCGTCGACGTAAAAGGGATACAGCCGCAACCCCGGCGGCAAGGGCTGCAGGGCTCGCCAGTAGAGGGTCCATTCGTAGGTGTTCTCGCGGGCGTTGTATTCCAGATCAAAGCCCAGGCACTCGAGCACCGGCTCTTTGTTTTGCAGGAACTGAAGGCGCATGGCGTGTTGGGGCCGGGGCTCGACGGTCCGGGCGAAATCGTAGAATTCGTCGGGCCAGACCTTATCCGCCGCGCCGCGCCGCAGCAACAGCCAGCCGTCCTCGGCCCGCTCGACGCCATAATCGCCCGCCAACAGGGTCTCGACGCCGGCCTTGAGATCGTTGGGATGCAGAGGCCAGCCGTTGGTCACATCCAGCCAGACGTAGCCGTCCTCCCACAGCGGCGCGGGCAAGCCCCCCTCGATACGGTCGATCATACTCAACTGCTGCCGTTGGCTGGCATGGGGATTGAGGTAGGGCAGGGCCGCCAGGGGCGCCTCCGGATCGATGTCGCGGGCAATGGCCTCGCCCAGGCGGTGGTGATCGGTCACGGCAGGCCAGGTCCCGGCGAAATCGGCGGCCAATGGAGTGTAGCCGTGGCCCACCTGATAGCCCAGGCTTGCCGCCGCCAGCGCCGCCGCCAGCGCCCAATGCAACCATCGAGCGTGCTGGAGGCGGCGCAACAACCAGCCTGCCCCGTAGGCGGCCGAGGCCACAACCACCGGCACCAGGGTCACACCGTAATGAAAGCCCTCCAGTTGGTGCATAAAGCCATCGGTGCTGAGCAAGTTCACCAACAAAGGGGGCAGGGCCAGGACCAAGACCTGGGGCGCCAGGAGCGACAAAAAGGCCACCGGCACCAGCAGGTTCCAGACGTAGGCCGGCCCACCGGCAGCCACGAACTGCTCCCACGCCACGCCGGGCTGGGTGAGCAAAGTCAGACCCATCTCTATAGGACCATCGCCCAGGTAGGCATAGCGATTGGCCAGGGGCGAGACGCCGCGGGTGTCAAAGTGGGGCATGATCCATCCCACCGCTGCCAGGAACCAGGCCCCGGCGGCGCCCACCGTCGCCAACCCCACCACCCACTCCCGACGCACCACCAGGGCATACAGGCCGAGCATGGCGATCAGGAGGGGCATGTCCTCCTTGCAGCCCATGGTCAGCAGGGCAAAGAGGGCATAGCCGCCCCATCGCCGAGTCTCGAGGCAATAGAAAGCCAGGAGAAAGAAAGTGGGCGCCAGGGCCACGGCGTGAAAGTCAAACAGGTTGGCCGATTGGAGGGCCGGAACCAGCAGATAGACGGCGGCAAAGAGCAGGGGCAGGACCTCCTGGGCAAACACCCCATGGGGAGCTGCGCCAGAGGCTTGTTCCTCTCCAGACAGGGCGCGGCGGGCCAGGCGATGGACCGGCCAGGCGCCCAGGGCGATGACCACCGTCTGGAGCCATAGCAGCGCCCGGGGATCGCTCCACACCAGGTAGAGCAACGACACGGGCAGCAGGATCGGTTCGACGTGGGTGCCCAGCCGGTTGGTCAGCCCCTCGATGTTGGTCATGGCAAAAGGTCGGCCATGGATCGTGTTCCACACGGCCTGGTCGACGTTGCCCAGATCAAAGGCCGTGGTCTGAAAGGCATTGTGCTCGAGAACCACCCGAGTCCCGAAAAAGAGGGCGTAGGCGGCCATCAAGGCCCACAGCGTCCCCTCGCTCCATCGCCGCCTGCCTGCTGCCTGCCCGTTCAAGGCGTCCCTCCGAGGGAAAGGACGGTCAGCACCACCGCGTCGCCGAGGGGTTGGCCCCCGGCGTCGACGGCCAGCAGCCGCTGCTGAGTGGGCTGGTGATACAGGCCCACCACCAGGCGATAGTCGCCAGGGGCGGCGTCGCCCGGCCCCGCCAGGTGGCGCGCGTCGAGCACGCGAGCGCCAGGCAGCCAGGTTGATGTCGGAAAATAGGGGTCGCCGGGAGGGCCGTCGTCCTGGGCGACGATGGCGTCGTTCTCGTCCAGGATCTGAGAAAACACGGTATAGTCCTGATCCATCGCCCGAAGGGCCTGCCAGTGGAGTTCCAGATCGCAGGTCAGCGGTTCGGAGCACGCCAGATCGTAGCCCAGGAGGCGGACCTGGCCCCCCAGGTCGGCGTCCAACGAGACGGCGGGCGGCGGGAACTCGACCGGCGGCCCCACCGTCAGATCGGCCAATGGCAGCCGATCCCCCTCGCCCACCGGCAGCAATTGCTCCGGCGCGCCCGTGGGATACAGGCCCAGGTCCAGGCGGTACCGGCCCGGCGGCAGATCGGCCGGCAACGGTAGCCCGTGGCGGTCGATCATCGTCACGTTCTTGGGCCAAAGGGTTGGCTGGTACAGGCCGCCGAGCACGTCCTCGTCGACCCCCGCCACCCCCCGGTCGCCGACCGCCACCAGGTGCAAAAAGGCCGTATAGCCCACCCGTGCCTGTTCCAGGGCCTGCCAGTGGAGCGCGACCTCCAGCGTTTGGCCGGGCTGAGGGTTCGAGGTCGAGAGATCATAGCCGGCCAGGCGCAGAGCATCCCCAAAATCGACCGGACGTTCGATCTGGACGGCGGGAGGGGCCGTCGGGCCCGCCTCCTTGGAGCGAAAGACCATGACGCCCCGGTCGTCATAGACCCGCTCCATCTGGTCCAGGACGACCTGGATAAAGTCGGGCTCGTAGCGGGTCTGAAAGCGCCAGCCGTCGCTCACCAGCCACACCCGCGGCGAGGTCTGGAGCAGGTCCCGCAGGTGGGCGGTGTCGGTCAAAATCGGCGTGGCGGTCCACAGGTCCACAAGTTGGCCATCGCCGGGACGGCTGACCAGAAACTCTGCGTAGCCGCTCTGGATGGCAAAATAGTCACATTCGCCCATATAAAGGGCGCAAGCGGCAGGCGACACACTGAGCACTGGCTCGCCCGCCTGGGGCCGTCCCTCGTCGCGCAGGTAGCGAAAAGCACGGTCGTAGCCCCACTCTTGTTGGTAGGCGCGCTCCGAACCGATCAACCCGACCAGCAGGGCAACCGCCAGGGCCAACACCGCCGGCTGTGCAGCGCGCAAGCGGCGCGCCCAGGGCAGCAGGTCGAGGAGTCGGACCAGAACGGCGCCAGCGACCAAGAACAGGATGGGCAGCAGCAGAAAGAGATAGCGCTCGTTCTGCCAGGTGGCGCCTGCCAGCACCAGAAGGGGCGCCAGGACCGCCAGAAAGACGAGGTACAGGTAGGTCAACGGCGCTTGACGATCCAGCCGGGGGCAGACCACAAAATAGAGGCCCCCCAGCGCCAGCAAGGTGAAGGGCAGCCGGTGCCCGTCGAGGAAAAAGGGCGCGAACACCTTGGGGCCGGTCAACACCTGGGCGGTCAGATCCAGGTAGGGCCGGCTCTCCTGGAGCGTCTCCAGGTGGCCCGGCTGCCCGTACTTGGAGATCAGGAAAAAGACGCCGGCGCCCACCCCAGCCAGCACAAAGGGCAGGATCACGTCCCGGCGCAGGGCGCGGCGCCAGGGCCAGACCACCACTGTGGCCAACGCCAGGGCCGGGAGGAGCAGCCCGGCCTCGGCGTGGGTAAAGATGGCGACGACGGCCAAACCCAGGGCCAGGTAGCGGTCGCGAGCCCGATCCTGGGTCAATCCCCGGTAGTACAAGAACACCACCAGCAGGACAAGGAGTTGGAGCAACCCGTACATGCGCGCCCGCCCGCCCCACACGATGCAATCGGGGTCCAGGGCCAGGGCCGCCGCTCCAATCAGTCCCACCCGAGTGTCAAAGAACCGGCGACCCACAGCATAGACGACCACAATACCGACCAGGCTGACCAATAACCCCGGGATTCGCGCCCAGGTCTCGTCAAAGGCGCCCAGGACAAAGGGCGCTTCCAGATAGGTAAAGACAAACCCGTGGGGATAGATGTTGCCCGAAGGAAAGCTGGGCAGCCCCCGCAGGGGGATGTTCCGCGCGGCCCAGGCGGTGACAAACTCGTCGATGTACAGGCTAATCTCCTGGATGTAGCGCCACCGCAAAGCCGCGCCCACCAGGATCAAAAGGACCAGACTGGCCCACGATAGCCAGCGGCCTGTTTCGCTGCGAGTTTCCTCCAATCGACTCATCATTCTTTCGTAGCTGCCGGATCCCCGGTCCGGAGAGGGTCCGGGACGCATCTCACAACAGGTCCCACACGAGAAACCATTCCCACGGCTAGAACTCGGCTGGATCTTGACAGATTTCGCCCGGAGGGAGATCCCTCTTGCGTTCCAGCCGCTGCAGGCGATGCTTCAACTGCCCCAGGGTTCCCTTTCGCTTGGGGCCTGCTGGCCACTTTTGGGCCAGCTCGATCCCTCGCCTTGTCCAGGCAATGGCCCCGGCGAGGTCCTGGCGCTGCCATTCCTCGTGCTTGGCCAGCTCCTCGCAGGCATACACCGCGCCCTCGCTTTCGGCCAACTGCTGCCACCATCCCAAGGCCTCGTCGCGCCGCTCCTGGCGCTTGAGCAGGTAGGCCAGGTCGCGCATGGCCATCTCGCGCACCCGGGGGATCTGGCTGGTGCGGGCCGCCTGATGAAAAGCTGCCTCGGCGCGGCCCTCGTCGTTCAGATCTTGGAGCAAGCGGGCCAGCCCATACAGATCCTCGCCGGGGACACCGTCCGCTCCCGGCAAGGGCAGGGCGACCAGGTGGCACATGCGGGCCGTCAGCGTCACCAGCGACAAAATATCCTGGGCGTTGTGGTAGAAAATGCCGGGCATCTCGTGGGCGTCGCCGGTGCGGGCATAATCGGCGTACAGGCTGGGGATGAGCCAGCCCGGCACGTCGGCCTGGGTGCGCGCCACCCCCAACACCTCAGTTTCGAGGGTCGAAAGGGCGCACGAGGGCAGACGATATTTCCAAAATCGGCGGGCCGGAGGCAATAGATCCAGGTGAGGGGCCTCGCTCAGGCGCGGTTGCTGGCGGGCCATGATGAAACGGGTTTCCAGCAACGGCATGTCAAAGCTCTTGCCGTTAAAGCTGACCACCGCCTCCAGGTCGTCGAAAAGCTCGCCCAGGGCGCTGAGCTGGGCTGGCTCTTCGTCGTAATCCCGCATAAAGAACTGATAGAGGGTGAACTGGTCGCCTTCAAAGCGGCCCACCCCCACCAGAAAGGCATAGGTGCCGGTGCCGCCTGCCAGTCCGGTGGTTTCGGTATCGACAAAGGCGATGCGATGGAGATCCACCCCGGCCAATCGCTCGTCGCGAGCCAGGAGGGCGGCGCGCTGCAAGGGGTGCTGGAAAAGGTCTTGTAAGGTGTGATGACCATGCAGAAAGTCGGGACCATAGACCTCGCGGTGCAGGAAAAAAGAACCTTGCTGAGTGTGCCGCACATCTCCTGGCAGCAGGTCCTCGATGGACGGCCTTTTCGGGCGGGGCGAGGGTTCCAGGTGCTGAAGGCCCCGGCCAATGCCCAACCGTCGCAGTTGATCTCGCAGGTCTCCCTGTTCCATACTCGTTTCCCGCCTGCCCCCTCGGATCGAAACGCGCCCCTCGAAGGCGCGGACCGGCTAGGTTTGCAGCAGGCCCAAAAGGACAATGAGTGCGTTGTAGGCGGCGTGGATGGCAATACAGGTGGTGGTGTTGGCCCGGATACGAACCAGCCCCAGCCCCAGGCCGATGATAAACACCTGGAACATGGCCACACTCAACCCGTACTGCAAATGTCCCACGGCGAACAACAGGGTGGTAAGCACCAGGCCCAGCTTGGGCTGGATGGCCCCTCGAAACAGGATCTCTTCGCTGATGCCGGCCGATAGCCCCAGCACCAGAGCCCCTGTGACCGTGGTCAGGCCCCCAAAGAGGTTCTCGGTCACGCGGCTCACCAGGTCGTAACCCGAAGGATCCAGGGCGGCCCACAGCGTGTCGATGCCATAATTGACCGCCAGCAAGAGGGCGGTCAAGCCCGCCGCTGCCAGCATCTGTCTCAGGGTGGGGCGATGCAGGCCCAGCCGGTCCAGGGTGCCCCGCCAATCTCGGCGCGTAAACAGCCCCACGCCGACGGTGGCAAAGAGGAGCAGGGGAAGGCCCGACAGGAGCACGTCCCAGATGGTCAAGGCCAGTTCGGCGTCGGCGAGGCTTTCCAGGTCGCCGATGAGGGCCATCTGCGCCAGGTTCAGGCCGATCTGGTACACGGCAAAGGCCAGGGCCGTCATGTGGACCATCGATTGGGGGTCGATGGGCAGCCAGCGGGCCAGCCCCTGCCTCACCTTTGGCAGCAAAGGCAGGCAGGCCACCAAGGCCGTGACCAGGACAGCGACCGCCACTCCAATCCAGTTGACCGCCTGGGCTGTCGCGTCCACCGTCTCGGGCATGAACAAAACGGCGAGCTGGTTCAGTACCGCCAGCCCTACGATGCCCAGCAACCCGAGGTTGATGGCAATCAGCGTGGCATAGGTGGCTGGTCGCGCCCACCGCTTCTGCGGGTCAAACTGGGCGACAACGGCCGGCACGAGAAAGGGCAAAAAGATCAATAGGTTTTCCACAGGTTCACTCCGGCGCGGATTATACCACCCTTTCCGGCCTTTGGCAACGGGCAAATTGCCCGAAACCCGTTTTGTTTTTTACTTGACAGACACCGGAGGGAGTGGTACAATGGGATCCAGACAACAAGAATACGCTGGGGGAGCCTGGGGAGCCAGGCTGAGAGGGCGACCAAACCGTCGCCGACCCTTTGAACCTGACCTGGGTAATGCCGGCGTAGGAAAGCAGACATGCACAGAAAGCAAGCCGCCAGCCTCAAGGCCAGGCGGCTTTTTTGTCGTCGCGACGGACAGCGAGGAGGGGGAACCTGTGCGGGTCATCATCATTGCAGCAGGACAGTCGGCGGACGATAAAAGTTGGGCGCGATGGATTCGGAAAGGGAACCTGGTGATCGGCGCCGATGGGGGCGCGGCTCAGGCTCTGGCCTGGGGGATCACCCCTCAGGTGGTAGTCGGCGACATGGACTCGCTGACCGAGTCCCATCGGGCGCGGCTGGAGGCGCAGGGATGTGAGTTTGTGCAGCACCCCCGGGCCAAAGACGAAACCGATCTGGAGCTGGCCCTGGGCTATGCGGTTGAGCAGGGAGCCGACGAAATCGTCATCCTCGGGGCATTGGGCGGGCGTATGGACCACACCCTGGCCAATGTACTCTTGCTGGCGCTGCCGCTGCTGCGGGATGTGACTGCGCGCATCGTCCGGGGAGGTGAGGAGGTTCTGTTGCTGCGGGGGGGGCAATCGATCCGGCTGGAGGGCCAAAAGGGAAATCGGGTCTCGCTGCTGCCGGTGGAAGGGGATGCCTGCGGCGTGGCGACCCGCGGCCTGGCCTGGCCCCTGAACGACGACACACTGAGGTTTGGATTCAGCCGCGGCGTCAGCAACGAGATGACGGGCAGCGAGGCATGGATCGACCTGAGAGAGGGAAGTCTCGTGGTGGTCCATGTCCCCCTGCCTGCCGGAGAAGAGTCTGTACGGTAAAGGAGATTGGAACATGAGAAACAAATGGATGCTGTGGATGATTGTGATCGGAGCGCTGCTGGCTGCTTGCGGACCTACGCCCGCGGTCAGTCCAGTGCCGGAGGAGGGGCGCACCTTGACGGTGATGACCCACGACAGCTTTGACGCGAGCAAGGAGGTGATCGCCGCCTTTGAGGAGAGCTGCCAGTGCAAGGTCCAGTTCCTCAAGTCGGGAGACACCGGGCTGATGTTGAACCAGGCGATCTTGAGCAAGGAGAACCCACTGGCGGACGTGATCTATGGGGTCGACAACACCTTCCTGAGCAGGGCGCTGTCCGGCGAGATCTTGGAAGCCTACCGCTCCCCCCTCCTGAACGACATCCCCGACGCTCTGAAGCAAGATCCCACCTTCCACATGCTGCCGGTGGACTATGGCGACGTGTGCGTGAACTATGACAAGAACTGGTTCAGCGAAAAGGGCCTGGCGCCCCCCGCCGACCTGCCGGACTTGGTGCGGCCCGAATACAAGGGGCTGACCGTGGTGGAAAACGCCGCGACCTCGTCACCGGGCTTGTCTTTCCTCTTTG
>CAYVLO010000034.1:0-8883 GCA_964452125.1 uncultured Anaerolineaceae bacterium
GTCTCCGAAGGCTGGACGAGCACCTGGATGCCGTGCTTTTGCTGCAACTCGGCGGCATCCTGCGGGGTCAAGGGGACCCGCCGTTCCCACTCACTCTTGTCTTCCCGACGAACTCCAACACAAATGGCCATATACCAACCTCCTCCCAAAGGTAAATGAGCGAGACGATCAGACGTTTTGGGCGCCGGCCAGGTCGATATCTTGAATGGCAGCCTGTTTTGTCCGCCTTTTTTGCCGGCGCGCTCTCCAGTATACGCCGGATCGCGACCTTTTGTCAAATCAGCGCCGATGGCGCCTGCTCTGCGATCCGTTCAGACCCTGTGTACTTGTCTATGGCCCATTCCTCGGCAAATGCCCCACGATCCAAGGAACGTTTTTCACTGGACACCCGCCTAATGGGATAATGGGTTTGACAAGGGCGACGAGACATGGTATACTTTCACATACCCCAGGGGGGTATATGTTTTGGACGAGGCTCAAATGAGATTCGAGTTCAGAGGAGTGAGTGGCCATGCAGTCGCTGATCCAAGATTTCGTTAATCGGAGAGTGTGGGCAGTGGTGGGGGCGAGCCAGGACCGTAGCAAGTTTGGCTATAAAGTGTTTGATACCCTTCGCCGGGCGGGATACACCGTCTATCCGGTGAACCCCAAAGGCGGCGAGTTGGATGGGGTGGAGGTATTTCCCTCGCTGGCCGATCTGCCCGAAACGCCAGAAGTTGTGGATCTGGTCGTTCCGCCTGCGGTTACGGAGCAGGTGGTTCAAGAGATGCACCGGCTTGGGTTGCAGCGCGTGTGGATGCAGCCAGGGTCCGAGTCCCAGGCGGCCATCCGCTACTGTAAGGAGAATGGCCTGCAAGCGGTCTATGACGCCTGCGCAATGGTTCACAAACGAAACTGGTTGTAGGTAGAAACAAGGAGAAAATCATGACCGTCGAAATCGATACGCAGGTCCAGATCGTCGTGCTGGGGCATCCGTTCTACGAAGCCTGCTCCTCGGGTGGTTGAGGCCCCGTGCGGTCTTCGTTGGAGACCTCACGAGTGACCGAGTACTATTTGCAAAAGCAGTATGGCGAGGCGGTTCAGGTAGAGTACGTGGATATTACAGACCCGGCTGCCCAGGCTCGTTTTCCTGAGCAGGTGGCATTGGCAGCGGAGCGAGACCTGGCCTTTCCGTTGGTCTTGATCAACGGCGAATTGGCCCTGGTGGGTTCGGCCCATCTGTTCCAGGTGTTGCCCTTGGTGCAGAGCATCCTGGAGGGAGAGCAGTCGACCGCCTAGTCCCGTTCTTGGACGCGTGCCGGACGATAAGCAGAGCTTGTTTTTGTACCTGTGCGTGCCTGGAAAGATATGGGTTCCCGCGGGAGGAGACTGTTGCAATACTCGCGCGATGCGCGCGAAGGTGGTATGATGCGCCCCCGAAGGCGGGATACGCGGCAGCAAGCTGCCGCACTCCATAGACAAATGCCCTGCCAGAGCAGGGGCCGCAGTCCCGACAGGCGCGTCGCCCCCGCGAAAGCGGGGGCCCATGGGTTGGGCGCGGCATGCTGCGCCCCTACCGCGGGCATGGGCAGACCTCTGGGTTCTTGACGAACCCGGAGGTCTTTTGGACGCATCTCCTTTTCGGGGTGCGCTGAGCGTTGGGAAAATGGGGATCAGCCCAGCCGGTCGGGCCAGGCCAGCGGCAGGTCCTTGAGGTCTACGGGCAGGCCGGCCACCAACAGGATCACGTGGTCGGCGGCGCGGGCCAGGGCCTGGTTGGCCCAGCCCAGGCAATCGCGATAGGTCCGCCCCAGGCTGTAAGGGGGCACCACGCCCAATCCCACCTCGTTGGAGACCACAATGAGGTTCGCGCCCAGCTCCCGAGAGGCGGCCAGCAGGCTCTCGACCTCGGCCTGGACCCACTCCCAGGCGGCCGACGGGTCCGGCTCCGGGGCGTCCGGCCCGCTCAAGAGGATCACGTTCGACACCAGCAGCGTCAGGCAATCCAGGAGGAGGACGTCGGCGCCGGCCGCCGCGGCGCAGGAGCGCAGGGCCTCGCCGACGTGCAGCGGCGCCTCCAGCGTCGCCCACGCGGAGGGCCGCCGGGCCTGGTGGGCGGCCACGCGGGCCCGCATCTCGTCATCCAGCGCCTCGGCTGTGGCCACGTACAGCACCCGCGAGCCCATCTGCGCGGCCAACGCCTCGGCGTAATCGCTCTTGCCGCTGCGGGCCCCGCCCAACACCAGCGTCAGCCTGTTAGTGGTGGCCATTGGCCAACTCCGCAACCAGAGATCGGGAGGGAAAGAAATCCTCCCGGCTGAATACCTCCAAGGTCACGACCCCCTCGTACGGTCGCCCGCCCAGCAGATCCACCACCGGCGCCACCTGTTCCCGGTCCTGGTGCAGGAGCGATTGGTGATCGCGCTCGCCGATGCCGTGCAGGTGGATCACCCGCGTGCGGTCCAGATGCTCCCTCAGGAACGACACGGGATCGCGGCCCATCAACCACAGGTGCCCCACGTCGACGCACAGGCTCACCGGAATTCGGTCCAAGAGGGGCAGGAACTGCTCGGGGCAATAGTTCTCCAGATTCTCGATGCACAGCAGCGAGGGATCGCCCACGGCCTGGGCCAGGGGGTCCAGCGCGCGCAGGGCCTCCTCTTGCCAGCAGGCCACCCGCGCCGCGTCGGGCTCGCCTTCGACGGCGCGGCCATCCAGGTGCAGCACATAGGCCCACGGCGCCAGGTGTCGACCCAGGGCGATCACCTTCAGCGCCTTTTCCAGGGAGGGCGCGTGGGCCAGCGCCAGGTCCAGGGGCAGGTGGACGGTGTAGGTCAGATCGTGGCGCTCGGCCAGCCCGTTCAGCTCGTCCAGGGTGGCGGCATCGGGCAGGTTGTTATACTCGTCCACCTCGAACAGGACCAATTCCACGTCGTCCACCCAGGGCCCCAACTGGCGGACGTTGGGCAGGATGTCGTCGGGCCAGACATAGGAGGTGGAGCCCAACCGAAAGGGGGTCTGCAAAACGGTCATATCGATCCTGTCTCCAAAGAATTCTGGAGTGCGCAAGCGGAGCTTGCGCGTCCACCCGGCGCCCCCGAGACGGGACGGGGGCAGATCGAGTCTGGGCAAGACCTCCGAGGTTTTCAAAACCTCGGAGGTCTGTTCTCCTGCCAGGCTTTCGCACCCCCGAGACGGGGGCGCTGAGCGTGGGTCGGCGAGGCCGTCATGCCAAAAGGCCTCTGTGGGCCAGGGCAGCGAGGGCCAGCAGGCCGACGGTTTCGGCCAGCTCGCAGAGGGCGCCATAGACATCACCGGTCAGGCCGCCGATCCGTCCCCGCGCCCAGTGGGCCGCCGCAAACGCGACCAGTCCGGCCACCACGGGCAGGACGGCCGCGGCCCAGCCCAGGCCCAACCAGCCGGCCAAGCCCACCGCCAGCGCCAGGATCGCCGTAGCCCCGGCGCCCTGCTGCCATCCGGCCCCCGTGCGGGCCAACTTTCCCAGTCCCTCGCCCGCCCGGGCATAGGGGAACAGGAGCACGGCCATCGTCATGACCCAACGGCCCAACACCGGCGCCACGATCAGGCCCGGCAGGCGCGCAGCAGTCGGGAGGGCCGCCAGCGCCGCGTACTTGACGAGCAACAGCAGCACCGCGCCGGCGATACCAAACGCCCCGGCGTGGACGTCCCGCAGGATCTCTAACCGGCGCTCGGGGGGCGCCGGCGCCAGGAGGCCATCGCAGCAATCGATCCAGCCATCCAGGTGCAGGGCGCCGGTCAGCCCCACCCAGGCGGCCAGCGTCAGCGCCGAGGCCACGCCCGCGGGCCACAGGTGACCCAGCCCCCAATCCAGCGCCGCCAGCAGCCCGCCAATGACCAAACCCGCGGCCGGGTACCAGGCCGTCGCCCGGCCCCAGTCCTCATCCCGCAGCCGATGGGCGCCGGGCAGCGGCAGGGTCGTCAAAAAGTGGAGGGCAGCCAGAAATGCGCGCATCGAACGGGTCAGTCGGCAGGCCCCGAGACGCCCGCGCCGGCAAAGGTGGCCATCTCGGACAGAATCCGGCACGAGGCTTCGACCAGGTGCATGGCCAACACGGCGCCGGTGCCCTCGCCCAGGCGCAGGTCCAGGTCCAGGAGGGGCTCTTGGCCCAACGCCATCCAAAGGGCCGCGTGCCCCCGCTCCACCGATAGGTGCGAGGCGATGAGATAGGGCTTGACGGCAGGGCAGAGAGCTGCGGCAATGAGGGCGCCCGCCGCCGAGATGAAGCCATCGACGATGACCGGCACGCGATGGGCCGCCGCGCCCAGGCACACCCCGGCGATGGCGCCGATCTCCAGACCGCCCACGGCCGCCAACACACCGATGGGGTCCTCAGGGTCGGGCCGATGCAGGACCAGGGCCTGCTCGATGACGCTCACCTTGCGGCTCAGGCCCTTGTCGTCCACGCCGGTGCCCCGCCCGGTCACCTCGGCGACCGGCAACCGGGTGTACACCGCGGCGATGGCGCTGGCGGGCGTGGTGTTGCCAATGCCCATCTCGCCGGTGGCCACCAGATCCAGCCCCTGGGCCACCTGCTCCTCGACGATCTCGATGCCCACTTCAACCGACCGGACCGCCTGCTCGCGGCTCATGGCCGGTCCGCGGACAAAGCTGGCCGTGCCCCGGGCGACCTTGCGGGACAGCAGCTCGGGATGGGCGGGCAGATCGCCGGCCACCCCCACATCGGCGACGACGACCCGCGCCCCGGCCTGGCGGGCCAGCACGTTCACCGCCGCGCCGTGGTTCAAAAAGTTGAGCACCATCTGCACGGTCACTTCTGACGGGTAGGCGCTGACCCCGTCGGCGACGACGCCGTGGTCCCCGGCCAACACAATCACGGCCTTGCGGTCGACCCTGGGCAGCGGCTGCCCCGTGATGCCCGCCAATTGGATCGACAGCCGCTCCAGGCGGCCCAGCGCGCCCTGGGGTTTGGTCAAGATCGCCTGGCGCTCCTGGGCGGCCGTTTGCGCTTCTTCATTCAGGGGCGCGATCCGCCCACAGGTTCGAAGGATCAACGAATCAGAATTGGTCACGCTGATGATTGCACCTCAAAGTAGAATCTCTGTTGAAAGCGCCGCAGCAAACGCACCACGGGCGCCGCGAACAACAACAGCAGGACCAGGTTGCCCACCGCCCGCGCCACGTCCCACCACAGCGAAGTGACGGCGTAAAAGAGGGCGTAGCGTTTGACCGCTTCGGCCAGAGACAACCCGGGCTGCCAGTACATCTCGGACTGGGCCGCGCTAAAGACATAGGGCCAAAAGTAGACGTTCATCAGCACGCCAAAGACGAACCCAAGGAGCATTCCCCACACGGCCAGCATGACCCATTCGGCGCGGGGGCGATGCTGCAGCCGGGGCAGCAATCCGGACAGCAGCCCCAACCAGCCCACCGACAGCATCTGGTAGGGCAGCCAGGGCCCCACGCCGAACCCGATAAAGGCCGACACGGCCAGCGAGAACACGCCCAGCAAAAAGCCAAAGGTCGGGCCATACACATAGCCGCACAGGATGGGCAGCAAAAAGACCAGCGAAAAGCCTGCCGGGCCCGGCACGCCCCGCAGCACGGCATTCACCGCCGTAAGGACGCCCAGGATGGCGATCAGCTTGGCGTTCATCATCCCCGAGGACAGGCTGCTCAACACGGCAGCCAGGCAGAGGATGACCAGCAGGGCAAAGATCAGGGGGGCATCCTGGGCATGGGCCATGGTGCCAAACCCCTCGCCCTGCTGGGGGCTAAAGAAGGGATACAGGAACGAGCCCAGGCCGATCAGGCTGGCGATGGTCAGGATGGCGGCGTTCAGGAGCTTTTGGACCGACAAGGCGCTACCCCAACACGTCCTGGACGGTCAGCATGGAGGCGTCGCGGAACAGCTTGTTGATCTGCGAGGCGAACACCAGCGATTCGCTCATCACCTGTCGCACGGGACCGTCGACGATCACCTGGCCCTCGCCCAACAGCACCACCCGGTCGGCGCACTGGGCCACCAGCTCCACGTCGTGGGTGGCCATCACCACCGTCCGCTGCTGGCCCTTCTCCCGCTGCAAAAAGCGCACCAGCGCTTCCTTTTGCTCGTAATCCAGGCCGCGGGTGGGCTCGTCCAGCAAAAGGATGTGGGGATCGGCGACCAGGATGGAGGCCAGGGCCACCCGCTGCCGCTCGCCCACGCTGAGGTCGCGGGGGTAGCGCTCGGCGTGGGGGCTCAGGCCCAGGGCGTCCAGCAGCTCGCCGTAATCGCCGGGGGGCAGATGGTGCCCTCGCCGGGTGAAATCGAGTTCCTGGCGCACCGTGTCGTTAAAGAGCAGCGCGTTGGGGTTCTGCGGCACATAGCCGACGAAATCGATCAGATCTTCGACGTTGGCGCTGCGCGTGCTCACTGTGCCGTGGCCGTTGGGACCCGTGAGCTGCACCTGACCGCGGTCGGGCTTGAGCAGCCCCATGATCTGCTTCAGGAGGGTGGTCTTGCCCGAGCCGTTGCGGCCCATGAGGGCCACAAATTCACCCCGCCGCACCTCCAACGAGATGCGCTGCAGCGCCGGGTGGCCGTTGTAGGAAAAGCCCACATCCTGGATCGAGATGGACAGGGGCGATTCAGAGGGGGCGGGCGCCGCAGCGACGTTCCTGTGGTCGCCGTCCACCTGATGTTTGCGGGCAAAGGGCCGCCCCTCTTTGATGGTCAATGGCAGGGGCGACCAGTCCAGGGCCTTGGCCAGGGTGACCAGCGGCGAGGTAAAGGGCATCTGGCCCAGCACCGTCCGCGGCTCATCGAGGATCGGCGCCCGACCCTCTCCCGGAAAGTACAGCATCCGGTCGGCATACTGCACCACCCGCTCCAGGCGATGCTCCGACAGGATCACCGTCAACCCCAGGTCCTGGTTGAGCTTGACCAGGGTATCGAGGACCTCTTCGGCGGCCTGGGGATCGAGCTGGGAGGTGGGCTCGTCCAGCACCAGGACCTGGGGCTGGAGGGTCATCACCGCAGCGATAGCCACCCGCTGGCGCTCTCCGCCCGACAGGGTATTGACCGATCGATGGCGCAGGTGGGCGATGGTGAGTTGATCGAGCACCTCCTCCACCCGCTTGCGCATCACCAGGGGGTCCAGACCCTGATTCTCAAGGGCAAAGGCCAGCTCGTCCTCCACCTTGTCCACCACGAACTGGGCCTCGGGGTCCTGGAGCACAAATCCCACCCGCGACGCCATGCCCCGCGGCCCGAGGGCCACCGGGTCGAGGCCGTGGACGCGAACCTGGCCCGACAGGATCCCCCCATAGAAATGGGGCACCAGACCGTTCAGACAGCGGAGAAAGGTCGACTTGCCGGCGCCCGAAGGGCCCACCACCAGCAGGAACTCCCCGTCGTCGATCTCCAGGGACAGATCCTGCAGCACGGACGTCTCGGAGCCGGGATATCGATAGGTCAAAGCATTGAATTCGATCATCATTCCACTCGTACCTGATGCGCATCATGGGGCGGATGGCTCACATCGGCCTGCCCCGTGCTTGGCGCCAGCAAGGCCGGCAGCGCAAGCAATAACAAGGCCCCACCCAAAAGGGGGTTGAAAGGGGGCCACAGCGGACTGGGCGGAAAGGGGCTGTAATACACCGTTTCGGGGACCAGTGCGCGGGCGACGAGAACCGCCGCCACCACCACAACGCTTGCCAGGACCAAAAGGGTGTCCCGCCCCTGCCACTCGGGGCGGCGAAAGCGGGTACGATGGACCCGCCGGCCCTGCAGGGCAAAGAGGACGAGCATCAGCCCCACGCCGCCCAAGACCAGAGCCCAGCCCAGCCAAGGAGCCGCCAGGGAATAGGCCACCATCACCAGTCCGCCCAACACACTGAGCAGCGCTGCCAGAGTGCCCCCCTGCATCAAAACCGCCTGGCGCTGGGAGGGGGCCTCGATCGCGCTGCCAAACCCCCGCGCCTCCATGGTCTCGGCCAGTTGGATGGCCCGCTCCATGCCGTTGGCCAACAGAGGCATCACCAACGGTAGCAGGTCGCGGATGCCGCGGAAGCGATGGCCGCGGATGCGCTGGGCCTGTCGGATCTCCTGAGCGCCGATCACCATCTGCGGCACAAAGGTAATGGCAATCGACAGCACCACCCCCATCTGAAAGAGAAAGGCGGGCGTGGACCGCAAAAGCTGGTAGTGATCGACCACCGCGTTAAAGGCGGCGAACACGATCAGGATGGTCAGCAGGCCCACGCCGCTGACGACCCCCGAGAGGACGGCTTCCAGGGTGATGTTGCCGCCCACGATGGGCCACGAAGCCGGGATCCGGAAAAGCACAATCTGCCCCATGTGGATCGACAGGGCGTTAAAGGGAACCGCCACGGCCAGGAGGAACAGACCAATGCGCATAAAACTGCCCCAACTGCTACCCACGGCCGAGGTGCGCCCCAGGGTCCAATAGGCCAGCCAGGCGCAGCCGATGACCAGCGCCAGATAGAGGGGGTTGCGCACCAGAAAAGCCGGCACCGCCGCCGCGACCAGCCAGGCCACCCACGCCCAGGTGTGAAACATATCAGCGCCCCACTCCATATCGGGTCGTCACCCTCGCGAACGCGGGGGTCCACAGTCTTTCGACACAGGATGGATGCCCGCTTTCGCGGGCATGACGGCGCGGCGAGGGTTGATGTACGGGCGACGCATGCGTCGCCCCTACCCACGTTCGAACGAACCGGGGACGTGCCTGGCAAGCCAAGACGCTTGCCTGCACACTTGCGGCAGCCAGCTGCCCCACTCCATATCGGGTCGTCACCCTCGCGAACGCGGGGGTCCACATTCTTTCGGCGCAGGATGGATGCTCGCTTTCGCGGGCATGACGGCGCGGCGAGGGTTGATGTACGGGCGACGCATGCGT
>CAYVLO010000034.1:8983-13849 GCA_964452125.1 uncultured Anaerolineaceae bacterium
GGGGGTCCACATTCTTTCGGCGCAGGATGGATGCTCGCTTTCGCGGGCATGACGGAGAGGAAAGGACGTCACCGCCGCCTTGGTCGTCACCCCCGCGCAAGCGGGGGTCCACAGTCTTTCGACACAGGATGGATGCCCGCTTTCGCGGGCATGACGGCGCGGCGAGGGTTGATGTACGGGCGACGCATGCGTCGCCCGTACAGGGGAAAGGCCTTGCGCCCCGAGGCGGGGCAAAAGACAGCTCATGCCTGCCTCCCCTTGACCCACAGGCCGATGCCCACCAGAGCCAGGGCCATCGCGGCAAAGAGCCCGTAGCTCGCCAGGCTCGATCCGCCCGCGGCTTCCGCCTGCGACGTGGGTGTGGGCATGGACGTGGGCGCCGGCAGGGTTGCCGTCTCGGTGGGGCGGACGGGCGCGGCGGTGGGCTCCCCCTCGGCCTGGCTTGTAGCTTCGGGGGGCGGCGTCGTGGGCGGCACTTCAGTGGACGGCACTTCAGTGGGTGCCACTTCAGTGGGCGACGGGCAGATGGCCTCAAAGGTCAACTCATCGGTCGGCGGCTGGGTGCCATCACCCCACACCCAGGCCTCCACTGCGCCGGGCTGAACCTTGTGCATCACCGCGCCGAGGGCCGAATAGATCCAATCCCCGCCTGGCTCGCGATAGAAATAGTTCCAGTAGGCGCAGTCGCCGCCGCCCATGCACTGGCAAAAGCAGGCTTTGGCCGGATAGGCGCAGCCCACGTCTTTGATCTGACAGATGGTGACCCCCATGCTGCTGCCCGGCTGCACGATCAGGCTCAGGCCCGAGCGGTCCAGCAGCTCCATGCCGGTTATCGATTCCCCTTCGAGGGGCAGGCACAGGGTCTCGACCCTCGCCTCATCGAATTGGATCACCAGCGCAGCCTGACCGCTTTCGTCGGCAAACAAAGGGGACAGACCCATGCCCGACAGATTCAGCACGAGCACCACCAGGCCGGCCATCAGCGCCCGGTAGATTGTGCAGGAAGGAGCACGTTTTTGAGTGGTTGGTTCACCCATACCCAGATTCTCAAGAGAGCGGTCCGGCCGCCAGTCACAGAGACCGGACCGCTCGTATCGCGCCGGTTCCCATCGACCCAAGAGACAGAAACCCGGCAAAACGGAGGACCTACGCTTTTTTGCGGCGGAGGGCATAGCCGCCGCCCAGGAGAGACGCCCCACCCAACATCAATGGCCACAGGAGATTGACCGCCGCGCCGCCGGTCTCGGGGGTGGTCTCGGGAGCGGGGGCCGCTGGCGCAGCCTGGGCCTCGGCAGGGGCTGCCGCCTCGCCCACACTCATGGTCACCAGCGGGAACGCCTTGCCCGCCACCGCAGGGAGCGCCTGGACGGTCGCCAGCAGATTGTCGTCGGGCATGGCCGCTTGCCAGGCAAAGGCGCCGCTGTCGTTCTGCAGGGCTTCCAGGGCCGCCAGGGCCGTCTTGCCCTCGGCCGACGTCCAATCGGCGCCCGCCGGGTCCTGGCCCGCCGCTACCAGAGCCTGGATGACCACTGCCGTCGAGTTGGCATCGGTGTCGGTGCCGTATTGCGACGGATTCTGATAGGGCCAGCCGCCGTCGGCGTTTTGGATGCTCTGGTAATAGTTCAACGCCTGGGCGATGACCGCTCCGCCAGCCGGTTCGTCGGCGGCCACCAGCGCCTGAACGGCAAAGGCGGTCGTGTTCGTGTCGGCGGGTGTCGCGTCGGTGCCGTCCCACGACCAACCCCCCCCTTCCTGCTGGGCCTTCTTGATCAGGTCGAGGGCTGCCGGCGCCACGGGGCGCTGGACGCCCGACAGAGCCAGAACCGAAAGGACGTGGGCCACAAAGGTGTCGGCGTCGCCGCCGATGCGGCCGTCGGCGCCCGCCATGCTCTCCAACTTGGCCACTGCATCGAACCCGGCGAACGTGCGTGGATTCTCACCGGCGGCGCTGACGGCCAGAACCATCTTGGCCAGGTCGCCAGCGGTGGTGACCGAAGCGGCGTTGGCTGCCAGATAGGTGAGGGGGGTGTTGCCATCCTGGTCAAAATCGGCCGGGTTGCCCCCCACCGACAGGATGGCGAGGAGGGTATCGGAGGTGGAACCCACGGTGCTATCGGGGCTAAAGCCGCTGCCAAAGCCACCGTCGGCATTCTGCTGAGACTGGAGATAGGCCAGAGCGGCGTCGGTATCGGCCGCAGCCAGGGCGGGAAGGGCGCCGGCCAACAGAACCGCCAGCGCGATCGTCAGGACGAGAATTCGGTTTCGCATGTTTCCTCCTTGAAATAAAAACCAGCCCTGGACTTTTGGGTCAGGGCTGTGAGTGTTGTACTTCTCACAAGAAAACCCCTTGCCTGTCGGCAAGGGGTGGGTCATGGTCCTTGGGCCATGCGCCTACCCCCTCTCCGCGAAGGTCCGCAGTACGCGACTGGGGCGGGCGGCCTGGCTCGGACTTGCGTCCTTACAGTTGCGGGACAGCGCCGGACTCGGTGCGCCTGGGCGCACCCCACCGGACTTTCCCCTTTACACCCCGCGCATCCGGGCAACGGGGTACCACAGTCATGCAGTGTTCAGTTGTGGGCGTACTATAGCACAGACCCGGATTCCTGTCAAACCGCATACCCGGCGGGTCCGAAATGCCAGGGCGCCCGCGAGGCCCTGTACAGGGGGAAGTGACGGTCGGGCCACGAATTTCACGAATTGCACGAAATCATCCATGCCCACTGTAGGGGCGCGGCATGCCGCGCCCGACCCACGAGCCCCCGTTTTCACGGGGGTAGCGACCGGGGCGGGGGCCATCGGCCACGCCGTCGTTCCCGCGCAAGCGGGAACCCATTCTTTGTCGCAAATGAATGGGCCCCCGCGGGTGCCCAAGGCGGGGACGGCATCAGCCAGAGGGCAAGACCTCCGAGGTTTCCAAAACCTCGGAGGTCTTGGGCGCGCCGGTCAGGTTTTCCCCTGGCGATTGGGTACGAATGCCTATTGTGGGGCAAGGCGGCAGCTTGCCACCTCAGCGGAAGAGGCCCGGATCGCAGATCCGGGCCGAGCGAAGGGGCAATGTGGCACTCAAGAACGGCTAAAATTCGAATGGCTGTACCAATGAAATTCACACTTTGCCAATCCACCCGATTTGAAGTACAATGATTCTCTATTCCTGCATCGGAACAGGGTTCATGTGCAAAGGAGGGCATGACATGAAACGAGTCGCAGTGGTCGCCATTGGCGGCAACTCTCTGATCAAGGACAGGGCCCACCAATCGGTGGAGGATCAGTACGCGGCTGCCCAAGAAACGTGCCATCACATTGCCGGGATGATCGAACAGGGCTGGGACGTAGCGATCAGCCACGGCAACGGCCCCCAAGTCGGTTTTATTCTGCGGCGTTCAGAACTGGCCCGGCACGAACTGCACGAAGTGCCCCTGGACTTTTGCGTCGCCGATACCCAGGGCGCCATCGGTTATATGCTGCAACAAATCCTCTACAACGAGTTCCAGCGGCGGGGCTTGGACAAGCAGGCGGTGACCGTGGTCACCCAAGTTCTGGTCGACCGCGACGATCCGGCCTTTTCTCACCCCACCAAGCCCATCGGATCGTTCATGGATCAAAACGAGGCGGCGCGGCGGCGCGACCACGAGGGCTGGGACGTGGTGGAGGACGCCGGGCGCGGCTGGCGGCGCGTCGTCGCCTCTCCGATGCCGGTGCGCGTGGTCGAGCGGGATGGCGTCAAGCAACTGATCGACGCGGGCTTGACCGTCATCACCGTAGGCGGCGGGGGCATTCCGGTGGTCAAAGACGAGGAGGGGAACCTCCGGGGGGTGGCAGCCGTCATCGACAAGGACTTTGCCAGCAGCTTGCTGGCCACCAGCATCGGCGCCGACCTGCTGCTCATCTCAACGGCCATTGAAAAAGTGGCCCTGCATTTCGGGCAACCCGACCAGCGCTGGCTCGATCGCATGACGGTGGCCGAAGCCAGGCAATATATCCAGCAAGGGCACTTTGCCGCTGGCAGCATGAAGCCCAAGATCGAGGCCTGCCTCGGGTTCCTGGAGGCCGGCGGCCGAGAGGCGCTGATCACCAATCCCGAAAACATTGAGCGAGCGCTGCGGGGCGAGACGGGCACCCGCATCCTCCCCTAACGCCCACTGCGTCCACCCCAGCCAAGAATATGCGCCTGCCCCATTTCTGGCGGCAGGCGCGTTCTCATAACCGGCGCGTAGCGTCCGAGAGTCCCCCCCCAAAGACCGCTCAGGACGCCCGGCGGCTACGATTCGTCGTCGGAATCGGGTTCGGCGCCCGCCTCTTGGATGTCGGCTGCAGCGACCGAGGGCGCCGGGACGTCAAAGGACTCGGGGGCGGCCTGCGCGCCCAGCATCTTGAGGCCGCCGTGGAGCTTGCCTCCATCGTCCAGCAGGAAACTGGAAACGGTCACATCGGCCCACACCCGGCCCGTGGACAGGATCTCCAGGCGTCCCTTGGCCAGAATCGAGCCCTTGGCCTGCCCCGACACGGATACATTCTGGGCCTCGATGCGGGCGTCCACCCGTCCTTTTTCGGAGATGATCACGTTGCTGACGGTTTTGATGCTCCCCTGAAAGACGCCATCTACCTTTACGACGCCATCGCATTCCAGGTCACCTTTGAAATTGGCCGTCGGGCCCACATGCACCTCGATCCGGTCCAACGGCGCGGGTCGTTTCTCTCGTCCAAACACAGGTCACTCCTTGTCTTGCGTTTTGGTTGCTGCCAGGCAGCATAGTCACTATAGCATCCCCGCGGCGTTTTGTCAATCCCGGCCGGGAATGGGTGCAGGGCACACGCATTTGGACTAACGGAGATTCACCAGGTAAGCCTGGCGATCATTTCGCACTG
>CAYVLO010000035.1:0-7564 GCA_964452125.1 uncultured Anaerolineaceae bacterium
CTTTCTTAATCAGGCATCATTATCGCAGTGATATTGTAAATGCGGTCGCCCTGGGAATGGGTGCAGGGCACACGCATTTACCGTATCCACGCGTTGGCGCTCGGGGGCGGTTTGTGTGTCTGGCGGGCCTCCGCGCCCCGAGGAGTTTATGCCTTCCCGGTGGCGGCACTATTGCCACACACCTCATTATACACGCCGCGCAGCATCTGTGCAACTCGCTCGGGTCTGTAGTGCTCGTGAGCATATTCGGCGATGCCAAGGGGATCGAACGTATTATACTCTTTGACGAGCCGCGCCAGTCCTTCCGCCAGGGCCCTGGGGTCGCCCGCTTTCACCAGGATGCCCGTTTCGGGGGTGACGATCTCTTCGGGGCCGCCGCAGCGGGTGGACACTACAGGTTTCCCACAGGCCAGGGCTTCGATCAAGACCACGCCAAAGGACTCTTTTCGGCTGGATACCACCAATGCGTGGCTTTGGTTCAGCCAGCCAGGCATGGACGCGTGGGCCACGGCGCCGGCGAATGTGCAAGCCTCTGATACTCCCAACTGCTGCGCCAGCTCCCGGCACGAGGCCTGGGCCGACCCATCGCCCAGCAGGGTCAGGTGGGCGTCTACCCCCAGCTCGGTGCGGGCGAGGGCCAGGGCCTGGAGCAGATCGATCACGCCCTTGTTTTCAAAGTGGGCGGGATGAAAGGACCCCACCCACAGCAGGCGCACAGGCCCCGACCCCGACCAGCTTCGCTCGCCTGTCGGATAGAATTCCTCGGGGTCGACGGTGTTCGGGATCACGGAAAAGCGGGCATCGAGGCCTGCCTGTTCGATGCTTTGTTGCAACGCGGAACTTACCTCGTCTCCCCGCCGGCTGGACCCCCCAACTCCCCTGTCAGGCGCCCTGGCCCACGCCGCGGAACACCAGCCCGGCCTTGGCGGCCTGGGCCCGGTCGAACACCTTGCGCCCGTCCACCAGCACCGGCTGGCGCAACGCCTGCCGCAGGGCCGCCAGGTCCAGCCCCAGATATTCCGCGTGCTTGACCATCACCACCGCGGCGTCGCAGCCGGTCACGCGCTCCATCAGGTCGCCCTGGTAGCCCGGCACCCACGGGTCGTGGACCACCACCTCGGCGCCGACCTCGTGCAGCCGTTGGATCAGCGTCTCGCTGGGGCTGTTGCGCGTGTCGTCCGAGTTCTCCAGATAGGCATAGCCCAACACGGCCACCCTCGCCTTGCCCAGCTCGACGCCCACCTCGCGCAGGGCGTCGGCCGCCAGCTCGGCCATGTGCAGCGGCATCCCATCGTTGATGGCCCGCGAGGTGGGGATCAGCCGCGGCTGAAAGCCCGCGCCGGCGTTGGCGATCAGCAGCCAGGGGTCCTTGGGGATGCAGTGGCCGCCCACCCCCGCGCCCGGCAAGTGCATCTGACGGAAGGGCGACTTGTTGACCAGTTCTCGCACCTGCCACACGTTGGCGCCCATGTCCTCGCACAGCAGCGCCATCTCGTTGGCAAAGGCGATCTGCACGTCCCGGTAGGCGTTTTCCATCGTCTTGACCAGTTCGGCCGTCAGGCAGTCCACCGGGTCCAGGTCGGCCTGGACCACGTGCTTGTAAAAGGCCACAGCCAACTCGGCGGCGTCGGGCGTCTGCCCGCCCACCACCCGGTCGCAACTGCGGATGTTGACCAGCAGCTTGCCGGGCATCACCCGCTCGGGACAGTTCACCAGATAGAAATCGTCGCCGGCCTTCAGGCCCGAAAGCTCTTCCAATAGGGGCTGGACCACCGTCTCCATCGTCTTGGGCGCGATGGTCGACTCGATGATCACCAGCGTCCCCCGCGCCAAGTTCCGGGCCAGGTCGGTCAGGGCGCCGCGCAGGGCCCGGTAGCCCGGCTTTTTGGACTCGGGCTCCACCGGCGTCTCTACAGCGATCAACACCACCTGGGCCTCGCGGCAGGCGGCATACTCGGTGGTGGCCTGAAAGCGTCCCTCGGCCACCGTGCTGGCTACCAGCTCGGCCAGTCCCGGCTCTTCCCCCTCGATGGGGCAGATGCCCCGGTTGATGAGGTCCACTTTCTCCGGGTCGCGGCGGATGCCGGTCACCGGAAAGCCGGCCTCTGAAAAGAGACAGGCCACCGGCAGGCCCACGTAGCCCAATCCCAACACCACGACGCGCGCCGTCTTGTTTTCGATAGCGGTCCGTAATTCGTTCTTCATTCGATGCTCCTCGTAAAGCCGGTCTAAAGCAGGGTGATGGCCTGGCCCTCCTGGCCCGACCGGACCAGGGCCTTGGCCAGGCGCAGGGCGGCCAATCCGTCGGCGCCGGTCACCGGCACCGGCGTGTCGTCGGCGATGGCCCGGGCAAAGGCTTCCAGCTCTGCCTTGAGCGGCTCGTATTTCTGAATGGGGTAGCGGATCATTCGTCCCTCGCTGACGCCGCGCAGCAGGCGAATGGGACTCCAGCCCTCGCCGTGGGTCTCGGCGTTCTCGTAGAAATAGAGGTCCTGGGTCAAATGGTCGACCAGGAACATGCCCTGCTCGCCGGTGACCGTCAGCTCGCGGATCTTGTTGGGCGTCAGCCAGTTGATGTCCAAAATGCCGATGGTGCCGTCAGTCAGGCGGACCGTGCCCACCAGAATGTCCTCGTAGGCCGAGTGGATCTTTTGCTCGGTCTCGGCATAGACGCGGACGGCCTCCTGGCCCGTCAAAAAGCGGATCATGTTCAGGTCGTGGGTCGCCAGATCGATGACCACCCCCACGTCGCGGATGCGCGCTGGGAACGGCCCCAGCCGGCGGCAGCGGACCTGAAAGATGCGGCCCAATTCGCCGGCCTCCAGGTGCTCGCGCAGCGCCTGCACCGCCGGGTCAAAGCGCACAATGTGACCCACCATCAGCTTGCGGTCCAATTCGGCGGCCCGGTCGATCAGCTCCTGGGCCTGCTCTTCGTCGACGGCAATCGGTTTTTCGATCAACACGTGGCAGCCGGCCTCCAAGGCGTCCATCGCCGCCGCGTGGTGATATTCCGTCGGGACGGCCACGGTGACCAGGTCGGGGCGGGTCTCTTCCAGCATCGCCCGGTGGTCGGTGAACGCGGCTGTGTGATGCAAGTCGGCAATCCGCTGGCCCGTCGCCTCGCTGGCGTCGGCCACCCCCACAAGTTGGGTGGTCGGGAGTTGGGCATAGACCCGGGCGTGGTGCTGGCCCATGGCGCCCACGCCAATGACGGCCGCTCTAAGCATGGTCGGCGCCTCCGGTCAGGTCATTGACCGCCGCCACGATGGCCTCCAGGTCCTGGGCGCTCAAGCCCGGGTGGACGGGCAGCGACAGCACCTCCTGGGCGGCCCTCTCGGCTTCGGGCAGGGTCAGTCCCCGGCACGATTCCTCGTAAATGCGCTGCTGGTGCACCGGCACCGGATAGTACACGCCCGTGCCGATTCCCCGCTGCCCCAGTCCCTCCAGCACTGCGTCGCGCTGGCCATCGGTGACGCGGATGGTGTACTGGTGGAACACGTGGTGGCTGCCTTCGGGAACGGTCGGGGTGACCACGCCGGTGAGGTGCTGGCTCAGATAGGCCGCGTTGCGGACGCGGGCCTCGTTGTGCTTTTCCAGCTTGCCCAGTTGGGCCAGGCCGATGGCGGCGTGGACGTCGGTCATGCGAAAGTTGTAGCCGACGGCATCGTGATAGTAGCGGCGCTGCATGCCATGCTGCCGCAGGATGCGGCACCGGGCGGCGATCTCGTCGTCGTCGGTGGTAATCATCCCTCCCTCCGCCGAGGTCATGTTCTTGGTGGGGTAGAGGGAAAAGCAACCCGTGCCAAAGCTGCCCGCTTTGCGGCCGCGGTACTCGGCGCCGTGGGCCTGGCAGGCGTCCTCGATGAGGGCCAGGCCGTGGGCCTCGGCGAGGGCCAGGATGGGGTCCATGTCGCACACCAGGCCGAACAGATGGACGGGCATGAGGGCCTTGGTGCGCGGGGTGATGGCCGCCTCGATCTGGGCCGGATCCAGGTTAAAGGTCACCGGGTCGATGTCGACGAACACCGGCGTGGCCCCCGTATAGAGGATCGAGTTGGCCGACGCGATAAAGGTGAACGGCGTGGTGATCACCTCGTCACCGGGGCCGATTTCGTGGGCCAGCAACGCCACGTGCAGGGCCGTGGTGCCCGAAGAGGTGGCGATGGCGTGCTTTACGCCACACAGGGCGGCAAAGCCGTCCTCGAACGCCTTGACCCGCGGACCCTGGGCCAAAATGCCCGAATCCAGGACCTCCAGGACGGCTTGTTTTTCCTCGTCGCCGATCATCGGCTTTGCAATCGGGATCATCGTTCGGCTGCCTCCCATTCTGTTCGTGTGAATTCCAGCTCTTGACCGCACGCCGCGCAGCGCGCCAGCACCCGGTCTTCCCTCATTTCCGCCAGAGTCAGCCGCTGGCCGCAGGGGCACACATAGCCGTGCAACCGGGCGGGATTGCCCCACACCAGCCCATAATCGGGCACGTCGCGGGTGACCACCGACCCGGAGCCGATCATGGCCCAGCGGCCAATGGTGACCCCCGGCAGGACCACCGAATGGGCGCCCACGGCCGCACCCTGGCAGATCAAAATGGCGCCCACCGTCCAGTCGTCGGCGCTCTTGAGCGACCCGTCGGGGTTGATGGCCCGCGGCGTTTTGTCGTTGGTCAGGCACACGTGGGGGCCGACAAACACCCCATCTTCGATGGTGACGCCGTGGTACACCGAGGCCCGGTTCTGGATCTTGACGTTGTGGCCGATCTGCACGTCGAAATCGATGTAGGCTCCTTTGCCGACGATGCAGTTCCGCCCCAGACGCGCGCCTTCTCGCACCTGGGCCTGGTGCCAGATGGAGGAGCCTTTGTCGATCTCGGCCTTGTCCGAGACCTCGGCCGTGGGATGAATGCGTACGTTTTCTCTCATGGGCGCCTCTCAGTCAAAAAGCTCGACGATGCGCCGCGCGGCCTGGCCATCGCCAAAGAACGCCGGGCGCTCGGCCGGAATCTGCACGTGGGTGGCGGCGGCGACGATCCGCTCTGGGTCGGCCCCCACCAGTTGGTTCCAACCGGCCTCGACGGTTTCCACCCACTCGGTCTCTTCCCGCAGGGTGATGCAGGGCACGCCGCAGAAATAGGCCTCTTTTTGCACCCCGCCCGAGTCGGTGAGGATGGCCCGCGCCTGGCTCTCCAGTTGCAGCATGTCCAGGTAGCCCACCGGTTCGATGATCTGGACGTTGGGCGGGACCTGCTGCGCCTGCTCGCGGAGGGCCTTCTGGGTCCGGGGGTGGCAGGAAAAGACGACGGGCTCGCCGATGCGCCGAAAGGCCCCCAAAATGGCCCGCAGCCGGTCGGGATGGTCAGTGTTGGCTGGGCGGTGGAGGGTCGCCAGGAAAAAAGCGCCCGGCTCCAGCCCCAGGGTCTGCACGATGCGCGACCGGTCCGCAGCCAAATTGCGATTGTACAGCACGGCGTCGTACATCACGTCGCCCGTGTTGTGCACCCCGTGGACGATGCCCTCGGCCTTGAGGTTTCTCACCGCCGTCTCGGTGGGACACAGCAGCAGGTCGGACACGTGGTCGGTCAGCACCCGGTTGATCTCTTCGGGCATCTCCCGGTTAAAGCTGCGCAGTCCCGCTTCTACGTGGGCGATGGGAAGGTGCAGCTTGGCGGCCGCCAGCGCGCCAGCCAGCGTCGAGTTGGTGTCGCCATAGACCAACACCCAATCGGGCGCGGTCTCCAGGAGCACCCGTTCGATGGCCGTCAGCATCTCGCCGGTCTGTTGGCCGTGGGAACCTGAGCCGATACCCAGATTGATATCAGGGGTCGGGATCTCGAGTTCGTCGAAAAAGACCTGGCTCAGGCCATAGTCGTAATGTTGGCCGGTGTGGACCAGCACTTCCTCGTGTCGGGCGCGTAGCTCTCTGCTGGTCGGGGCGGCTTTGATGAATTGAGGGCGCGCGCCCACAATGGTTACGAATCGCATGGTGGTTCCCAAAGGGCGGCCCTGCGGACCACCCCCCATTCCTCGAAAGGTTTATTCCTCGCCTGCTGGATGCTGCTGCCCGTTGCCCTGGCGCCAAAAATCGACCGCCAATACGCCCACCACTCCCAGCATCAAGCCTACCAGTCCCGCCAGCGCCGCGTTGAACATCGTGCGCGGGCCGATGGCCCGGCTCGGCACCGAGGCATAGCTGCCCACGTGCAGGACCCCGTTGGCTTCCTGGGCCGAGATTTGGGCCTCTTCCAGCTTGCGCGCCAGGGTGAGGTGCGTTTCGCGGGCCAGATCGCGCCCCCGGGTCAGACGGTCCTTTTCGACCGAAATCTGCTGAATTTGCCGCTGCAGGTCCAGAATTTCGGGCTCCAGGGCTTCCAGCTTCTGACCGATTTCTATGGACTTTTGCTGCAGGATGGCCGCCAGGCCATCCAGGTAGGCCATCTGCTGCGTGACGCTCTGGCCCAGAACGCTCGCGCTGTCGATGGAAAGTTGGAGGGGCATCTCGGTTTGGGCATTGAAGGCCTTGAGTTGAAGAAAGAGCGCCGTCAACCCGTCGGCCAGGGAGGTTTCCTGCGACGAGGGTCTCTCGGCCAACTGGGCGCGCAGGGCTTGCACGTCCTGAACGAGGGTTGAGATGGCCTGTTGGCTGGCAAGATAATCCCTTTGGGCTTGTTGCAGCGAACCCAATTGGTTTTGCAGAATGCTTTCGCGATTGCCTGCTTCAAATTCGATCAGAGCCTCTTCGGCTTCCTGGAGCGCCACCGCCGCTTGGGCTATTTGTTCCTGGAAAAAGCTCACATCGCTTTGGCCGCCGCTGTACAGGGTGTTGCCGTGCCCGGCGAACACGTCGGCCCAGAGATTGGCCAGCAGGCTGGCCGTCTCGGCGCTGTTGGATTGCACGGTCAGCACCACCAGGCTGGGATCGCCCTCGGAACTGGCCTCTGTCATGCCGGCCAATTGCCCCAGCGTCAGGGGGTCGGTCCGGCCCGTGGCTGTAGCCTGATAGGCGTCGAGCACGCTCTGCAATACGTCGTCTGACACGGCAAGGACCGGGAAGGCCTTGTAGGCCGGAGAGCCCTCATCGGTCTGAAAACGGCTGTCGAATTGCAGTTGAAACCGCGGCTCGGTGACCATGACCACGGAGGAAGCCTGGTAGGTCGGCGGCTGGAGGGAGGAAAGCACGAACCCGGCGATGGCCGCCACAACGGCCAACCCCACGATCCAGATCCAGTGACCCAGGAGTACCTCTATGTATCTACGCAGATCGATCTCTTCTTCCATCGTTTCTCCATTCTACCCGATTGTCACAGTTCGTACACAATCCCCCGTGATCCTGTCCAGGGCCATGCCTCGCGCGCATCAAGATAAGGATAACGAAAGGATCGCAAGCTTCCGGCATGCTTGGTCGTAGGGGCACCCCTCGCGGGTGCCCCATCGCTATACCGTACCCGCAGAGCCCACGCATCCGCGATGCGTGCCTTCCTGCAGGCCAGGGCATTTGTGGGGGGGGGGGCGCCCCCCCCCCCCCCCCCCCGGGGGGGGGGGGGGGGCCCCCGCCCCCCCCCCCCCGGGGG
>CAYVLO010000035.1:7574-13727 GCA_964452125.1 uncultured Anaerolineaceae bacterium
GGACCTGCGGCCCCCGGTCCCCCGCATTTGGGGCGTTGCCCGATCGAGATCCGGTTGCGCGCGAGACGATGCGACCCGGTCGATCAGTGTAGAGCCGGCCCCATCTTCTTAACTTGATCATATGTCCTGTCCATGCCCCTACGACCTGTCGCCGCCGCCCACCCGTCACCCCCGCCGCGGGCATGACGCCGGCGGGCGGAAGCCAAGGGTCTACACCCTGACGCTTGCTGTGGCAGCCATTGCGCAAGCAAGCGTCCTGGCGCTTCGCGCCAGGCGCGCACTCCAGAATGAATGCCCGTCCTCGGGGTCGGGCCCACCGCGGGCATGGCATGCCATGCCCCTACGGGCCATCACACCCGATGCTCTTATCCAGCATAGCCCCAGCCCCGCAGCTTTTCCTGCACTTCGGCCGATTCCTCCTCCGACAGTCCCTGCGAGGGCAGAGAATCCTTATAGATCTCGGCCTGGCTCCGGGTCACGGGCCGGGCGCCGGCGGAGGATTCTTCAAAGGCCTCGGTCAGGACCCGCCCATCCAGGTCTTGGGGCACAGGCTGGCCCATCAGGTGGAGGATGGTGGGCGTCAGGTCCATAATGTTGGCGCCCTCCAGCTCGATCCCAGGTTTCACGCCAGGGCCCGCCATGAGGACGATCCCATCCAGCCGATGGTGGCCCGAGAGCCCGATGATCGACTCGACCAGTTTGTTGGAACCAAAGTCGGCGTGCCCAAAGGCCATGTACTCCCAACCCCGGCTTTGGACCAGCAGGTCGGGGCTTCGGTCGGCATAGCGGCCCTGAAAGATCTCTTCACGGCGATACACCCGCTCGACCAGAGGCTGCCCGTCCCGCGGGTCGCGCAGGGCCAGCGCCTCCCGGTGGATCCGGTCCACCAGTTCCTCATAGTCCTTGCCGGGCTGCACGATGCCCTCGGGCCTCAGGCCCGCCAGGTTGATGTACACCTGACCAAAGCTGCCGATGCTAAAGGCCTGGGTCCGCGACCAGTCCACATCGTTGAACGACAAAAAGATGCGGTTGATGAGCCCCGCCTTTCTTTGAAAGCGCACGCTTTTGCGCAGGTTGCTCAGACCCAAAGCCTTGGTGATGCGGAACATGCGCAACGGGGTGTATCCCAACCGAAAGAGAGCCCGCTTGACAAGCGTCCAGAGGGTTCGTTTGAATTTGAGAAGCCCTATGCTGGCCAGCCAGTTGTTGGTCAGAAAAAAGCTGTGCACCGGCCCAAAGCCGTGGTCCGACATGACGACGACCTGGGTGTCGGGGCCCACCTCGTCCAGCAAACGGCCCACATCGGCATCTACCTTGCGGTGAAAGTCGAGGATGAGCTGGCGTTTTTGCTGTGATTCAGCCGCATCATATCGGGGATGGCTGGGATCGAGCAGGCGCCAGGTCTCGTGTTGCACCATATCGGTATCCCAGTACACGACGGCGAACAGGTCCCAGGGTTTGGTGCGCATCAGGTAGAGCGCGGCCTGGGTGCGGTTTTCGACGCTGGCAGTCAGGTCTTCGAGGAACCGGTCGAGGTAGGGCGTCGAGCGATACCGCTCGCGGGGGGCCAGGAGAAACTCGCCCAGTTCGCCCACCAGCTCGTCTTTGAGCTCGGGCGGATAGGCCCATTCGCTGTCGGGGCCCGGCGCCAAAAAGCCGCTGACCATGAACCCGTTGACCGGCTCCACGGGATAGGTGGTCGGAATCCCCAAAAGGCCTACCTGCAAGCCGGCGTCGTTCAGCCAATTCCACAGGGCGCGGGTTCGTCGGCTGGTGGCATCCACCATCGACACTTTGTAGCTGTTGCCGCCGGGGTAGACAAAATCCACCAACCCATGCTTGCCCGGATTCACCCCGGTGACACAGGAACTCCAGGATGAAGAGCTGATGGGGGGCAGCGTGGTGCGCAGCTTGCCATGGGCCCCTTGCTCCATCAGGCGCTTGAGGTTCGGCAGCTCGCCCGCCTCGATCCAGGGACCGATGAGGTCAAAGGTGACGCCGTCAAGGCCAATAACCAGCACTTTCATCCCATGTACCCCAATCCACGCAGTCGTTCCATGATCTCGCGCTCGCCCTCTTGCGTGTAGTCGGTGTCTCCGTCCGGCGCTGCGACTCCGGCCGAGTCGGAGAAGGAGATCGGAAAGGCTTCTTGGTACGCATCCAGGTAGGCGGCCTGGAGCACTCTCCCATCCATGTCGGCGGGCACGTCCAGCCCCATGGCGTGGAGCACGGTGGGCGCCACGTCGTGGATGGCGGCCCCTTCGATGCGATGCTTTGACTTGACCCCAGGCCCTTTCATCACCAACATGCCGTGATCGCGGTGCATGCCTGAATAGCGGTACACCGTAGACACGGTATCTCGGTGGCCAAAATCGGCCAGGCCGAAAAAGATGTCCGATGGCTCCTTGGGCCGGAGGATCAGGTCGGGGGCGCGGTCCACGTAGGGGCCGTTGTAGACCTCTTCGCGGCGGATCACCTCGCCGATGAGGGGCCGGCCCGTCTTGGGGTCGCGGAACTCGTAGGCCCGGCGTTCGATCTCGTCGCGCACGGCCTCGTACTCGGCGCCTGGTTCGACAATGCCTTTGGGCTCCCGTCCCTTGAGGTTGACATACACCGAGCCCAGGTGCCGCCCAAAGGAATAGGCTTTGGACCGGCTCCAATCGACGTCCAGGAAGGAAAGAAAGACCATCTTGATCAGGTGATCCACGAAATAGCCAGCCACGTACTCGGCCTGTTTGGCCAGCCGCAGCCGGTCCAGGATCTGATGGACGTTGCGCAGGGTAAAGCCGCTGCGGAACATGAGCTGCTTGACCCGCGTCCACGGGTCTTTTTTCAGGCAGATCATGCCGGTGTCCATCAGCCAGTTGTTGAGCACGATAAAGTTGTTGGCCTGGCCCATGCCGTGGTCCGACAGCAAAAACACCAGGGTGTCATCGTCGGCGTGGGCCAAAAGACGGCCCACGCTCTCATCCACCTTGACGAAATAGTCGCGGACCAGCCCTTCTTTGTTCTCGTGGTCGGTGCGCCACGGGTGATCGGGATCGAGATAGTGCCAGAGCTGGTGGAGGACGCGGTCGGTGTCGAAAAAGACGGCCATGAACACGTCCCACGGTTTGTTTTCCAGCAGATACAGGGCCGTGCGCGTGCGCATGTCCAACAGGCTGTAACTGGCCTCCATAAAGCTGTCTTTGCGGCTTTCGGTAAAGGTCTCGGTCGGATAGATGCGATAGTTCCCGATCACCTGCTCCAGTTCGCCGGCCAACTCGGGCGGATGGATAAAGTCGTGGGCGGCATAGGGGGTGAGCCAGCCGCTGACCATGTAGCCGTTGATCTTTTCGACGGGGTAGGATAGGGGCAGATTCAGCACCCCCACCTGATGGCCCGCATCGCTGAGATAGCGCCAGATGCTGGTTCCACCCCGCAGCGAGGTGTTGACCGGTGGAAAGCTGTAGGAACCCTCTTTGCGGTACAAAAAGTCATAGATCCCGGTTTTGCCCGGGTTCATGCCGGTCACAAAGGAGGACCAAGAGGGTCCCGAGGTGGGCGGGATCGTCGAGCGCAGGTGGCCTGTGGTCCCCCCTTCCATGAGCCTCTGGATGTTGGGTAGGTGTCCCTGGTCCACCCAGTGCTGGATGATATCCAAGGGCACGCCATCCAGGCCGATAATCATCGTCTTCTTGGGTCTTTGCATCTCTGTACTTTCCAGATTCTCTCGGCGGACTGCGCTGCCGAGTTTCGCGCCGGACCAGTCGGTTTTCGAGCCGAGCCCGGAGTATCATCGACGCGAGCGGTTGAGAATCACACTTCCTCTCCAAACCTCGAACTCAAGCGGCAGAAGAACATGTACCCGAGGACCATAATGAGGAAGCATTGAACAGCCGTCCGCAGAAAAAAGTCCAAGCCGGTGGGAACGCCATGGTACAGGATATCTTGGTACGACGCGATCAGAGAAGCCATGGGATTTAGACGGCGGGACCAGAGGTGAATGTCGACGGTCATGCCCAAAATCATCTGGCTTTTGGGGAGAACCGTGATCGGGTAAAAGATCGGCGTCAGGAAAAACCAGGCCTGCAACACGATCTGCATGATGTGCTGGGTGTCGCGATAAAAGACGTTGGCGGCAGCCAGGAAAAAGGCGATCCCCAGCGTGAACATCATCTGCACCAGGATGGTAAGGGGCAGCATCAGCAAGGCCAATCTGTACGGGAAGCCAAATGCGGCCATCATGGCGAACAGCACCACCAAGGCCAGCATAAAGTTTACCAGATTGGCCAGCACCTGAGACAGGGGAAGGATCTCTCTTGGAAAATAGACCTTTTTGATGAGGGTCGCGTTGCTCACGATGGAATTTGTGGCGCCGTTCACCGAGGATGTAAAAAAGCTCCACGAGAGGAACCCGCACATGAAAAAGACCGGAAAGTTCTCAATGTTATTGGGGATCATCAGGCTGAACACGACGGTGAACACCAGGGTCATCATCAACGGGTTCAGCAAGGACCACAAGACCCCCAGTACCGAGTTCTTGTATCGTACCTTAAGATCCCGTGCAACCAGGTTGCGAATCAGTTCACGATAATGATACAGTTCTGCAAATCGTTGAAACATTCACCGGTCCAGCGTATGGTTTGGCCCAGACGGCGCATTATAGCACGTTTGAAGGGGCCTGGCAAGCGGTTTTGTACGCAAGGCGGATGGTGTGTACGGCGCGTTCCCAGGAATAGTCCTCGATGGCGGCCTGCCGCAGCTCCCGACTCAGCGCCCGCGCGCGGTCTGGCTCCATCGCCAGGGTTCGAAGGAGGGCCTGAGCCAGCGACTCGGCGTCGCCCGCCCGGGCATAGATCCCCTTGTCGCCCAGGTACTCGCGGCTGACGGGGGTGTCAAAGGTTACGGTGGGCAAGCCCATGGCCATGTAGTTCAGGATCTTGCCGCTGCCCTCCGTGGCCGATAGCTTGGGAGCCACGGCCACATCGCCCAAGGCGAGATAGTCCCGCGCCTGATGGTAGGGAATTTTGCCCGTGAAGGTGGTGTGGGCTGCCAGCCCCCGCCCGCGCGCCACGGCTCGATAGTGATCGACCGAGGGAAAGCCCATGATCAAAAAGTGGACGTCCTGCCGTTCCCGGACGATCCCCTCGGCTGCCTGGAGGAGGGCGTCGGTGCCCTGGTAGGGGGCCAGCAACCCCAGATAGACCACGATCTTGCGCCCGTCAGGAATCCGAAGCGAGGCCCGCCGCGCCGCGAGTTCCTCTTTCTCGCTCTCCAAGGCTGGGCGAAACTGCTCGGCGTCCACACAGTCGACCAGGGGCAGGACGCGCTCGGGGCGGCAGTCAAATTCCTCGATCAGCAGGCGCCGGGCGTTTTCCGAGCTGGTCAGGATCACGCGCGCGCGGCGGTCGACCCGTTCCTCCAGCCAGCGAAGCAATCGATAGAAGGGACTGCCTTTCGTCAAAAATTTGTGGTCCAGCATCTCACTGGTCATGCTGCCCTGGAAATCAAAGATCATCGGGATGCGCAACAGCCCGCTTGCGACCAGGCCAATGAGGGCGCCTTCGTGCATGTGGGCGTGGATCACGTCGGGGCGGCGCCGGATCGCCCGATACAGCACGGTCCAGAACAGCAAAAAGTCAAAGGCCACCTTGTGGAGCGACGAGCCCACCTCATAGTGCTCGCGGAAGGGGATGCTGGCTGTGCGTACGATGGGGATGCCGGGCAGGTCCTGGCCGTTGCGATAGGTGCAGATTGTTACGTTGTGCCGGTGGCTCTGCAGGATGCGCGTCTCTTCCAGGATACGCACAGAACACCCATAGTCCGAGAAGAAGGAGGTTGGGGCGATCATGAGCACTGTCCGTGGTTTGCTCGACTTGGTTTCTCGATGCACGACGCGCGAATCCGTTCTTTGAGTATTACAAACCAATACCCCGTGCAGTTACGGGGTACCCACTGGGGTTGATTGTACCCCATCTACAGGAGAATTGCAAGCAGTCGAAAGAACCTGGTGGTCAGCCCGACCGGGGGTATGAAAAGGACGTAGGCAGCCGTCCAATCCCGTCGCCCCCGCGGAAGCGGGGGCCCATGGATGCCCGCCTGCGCGGGCATGACGGGAGGGATGCTGCCGCAATATCACTGCGCAAGCAAGCGTCCTGGCGCTTCGCGCCA
>CAYVLO010000036.1:0-13724 GCA_964452125.1 uncultured Anaerolineaceae bacterium
CCAGGGTTCTGCAGAGGTCTGGGCCAAATTGGAGCGGTTCAACCCGGGCGGCAGCGTCAAGGATCGCATCGGCAAGGCCATGATCGAAGCCGCCGAGGAGGCGGGCTTGCTCCAACCGGGTGGCGTCATTATCGAGCCCACCAGCGGGAATACCGGGATCGGCCTGGCCATGGCCGCTGCCGTCAAGGGCTATCGCCTGATCCTCACCATGCCCGACACGATGACGCCCGAACGGCGTTGGCTGATGCAAGCCTACGGCGCCGAAATTGAGCTGACAGCCGGGGCATTGGGCATGAAGGGCGCCATTGCCCGGGCTCAAGAGCTGGCCTGCGAACTGGGCGGATTCGTGCCCCAACAATTCCAGAATCCCGCCAATCCCGAGATCCACCGGCGCACCACAGCCGCCGAAATTCTGGAGCAGTTTGACCCGATCGATGCCTTTGTTGCCGGCGTCGGAACTGGGGGCACGATCACAGGCGTGGGCGAGGTGCTCAAAGCCACCCACCCCAACATCCAGATCGTAGCTGCCGAACCGGCCGGTTCCCCGGTCCTGTCGGGGGGTGCTCCCGGCCCCCACAAAATTGCCGGGATTGGCGCCGGTTTCGTTCCCGACGTACTGAACCGATCCATCATCGATCGGGTGATCTGCGTAACCGACGACGATGCCTGGCAGACCGCCCGTCTGTTGGCCCGCCAGGAAGGCATTTTGGCCGGGGTTTCGTCGGGCGCCGCCACCTGGGCAGCGCTTCAGGTAGCTGAACAATTGGGCAGCGGCAAGATCATTGTCGTTCTTTTGCCCGACACGGGCGAGCGATATCTTAGCACAGGCCTGTACAGCACGGAATAAACTCGGCAAAAGTCCGAACGCGCAATCGCCCTCTGCCAGGGCCAAGGGACAGCGCACCCAGATCTGAACATCACAGGAGTTTTAACCAAGGCCATGACTCACGACGCCAAACGCACCATTTATCTCGACCACGCAGCGACCACAGCCGTCGATCCGCGGGTTGTCGAGGCCATGCTCCCCTTCTGGACAGAGCATTATGGAAATGCTTCAAGCATTTACGAGCTGGGCCGCGAGGCCAGCCGCGGGATGACCGAGGCCCGCCAGACGGTAGCCGATATTCTGCACTGTTCGCCCCGTGAGATTATCTTTACCAGTTGCGGAACCGAGAGCGACAACCTGGCGCTGAGGGGTGTGGCCTTTGAGCGCCGCCGACGAACTCAAAAGAACCACATTATTACCTCGTCTATCGAACATCATGCCATCAGTCACACGGTCGAACAATTGGTCGAATATTTCGGCTTTGAGGCCACCTACCTGCCTGTGGACCGTTTTGGATTGGTCGATCCCACCGAGGTGGAAAAAGCCATCCGGCCTGATACGGCCCTGATCAGCATCATGTACGCCAACAACGAGGTCGGCACCATCGAACCCATCGCCGAGATTGGCGCCCTGGCCCGCGCCAAAAAGATCCCTTTCCATACCGACGCCGTCCAGGCCGGCGGCACGCTGAGCCTCAACGTGAATGAGCTGAACGTCGACCTGATGTCTCTGTCGGCCCACAAGTTCTACGGCCCGAAAGGCATCGGCGTTCTCTATGCTCGTCGCGGCGTCGCTTTCTTGCCGATGCAAACGGGCGGCGGGCACGAACACAATCGCCGCGCCGGAACCGAAAACGTCGCCTTTATCGTGGGCCTGGCAACCGCCCTGCGCCTGGCCTATGAAGAAGCGGCAAGTACCAATGCTCGAACCGCGAAACTGCGCGACCGATTGGTCGCCGGCGTCCTGGAGCGCATCCCCCACAGCCAGCTTTCGGGCCACCCCACCCAGCGATTGCCCAACAGCGCAAGCTTTCTCTTTGAGTACATCGAGGGCGAGTCGATCTTATTGCACCTGGACATGGCAGGCGTGGCTGCCAGTAGCGGCTCGGCCTGTACCAGCGGTTCCCTCGAGCCCTCCCACGTACTCAGGGCCATGGGCTTTTCCCACGAGGTGGCTCACGGTTCGCTGCGCCTGACTTTGGGCCGTGAGAACACCGAGGCCGATGTGGATTATGTGTTGGACGTTTTGCCCGGCATCATCGACACACTGCGAAGGATGAGCCCGTTGTTCAGCGGCTAACCTTGAGGGTAGCGGTACGGGCACGGCATGCCGTGCCCGTACAATACCGGCGGCAGTTTGCATTTGGGACGAAGGTTAGGGCTTTGACGCTCGCCGCCTCCTCGGGGGCGGACTGCGTTGACGGCAAGCCGTCCCATCGACTTTCCACGCCCTCGCCCACGGGGGGCGTTATTTTGTGTGCCCAAGCTGTCATTCTTGCGTTCCACTGTGTTTCAAGGTACAATAGAGCCCAGGCCGAGCCCGGAAGCCACTCTCGGGACGGACAAGCCAAATACAGAAAGGGCCGGCGAACCCTTCAATCGCCGGTTACACAGAAAATTATCATGTCCTTGATCGATCTTGAACAGGGTCACAAGCGCGTCCTGATGTTCGGCGGCAAGGGCGGCGTGGGCAAAACCACGACTTCAGCCACCACAGCTCTCCACTTTGCCAGGATGGGCCTGCGCACGCTGATCATTTCCAGTGACCTGACCCCGTCCCTATCCGACATTTTCGAAACCGCGATCGGCGCCCAGGAGACGCCCATCGCGGGAGTTGCCAACCTCACCGGCCTGGAGATCGATCCCGATGAGGTCATGCGCCGTTGGAAGGTCAAATTCGGCCCCGAGATCTATGAGGCGTCGCAAGTCTTTGTGGATATGGACTATGACGAGATCGTGGATTATGTCGCCCTGGCCCCCGGCATCCAGGAGGAGTTTATGCTCGACTTTATCCTGGAACGGGTGCGCGACGGCAAGTACGATCTGGTCGTCTGGGACACCGCCCCGGCAGGCGACACGCTGCGCCTGCTGGAACTTCCCTACAAGTTCCTCTCGCACCTGCGCATGGCGCCGCGCATGTATTTGGGCGTCCGCGACAAGCTCCAGCTCAACAAAGTGCCGTTCCTGGAAATCATCGAGAGTTGGCGAGAGCTATCCCAAGAGGTTGCCGATTTCTTTCGCGACCCCACTCACACCGAATTTGTCCTGGTGACCATCCCCGAGGCCCTGGGCGTCTACCAGGCGCGGAGATTGGTGGGCGATTTTGCCCAGTTTGGGTTGGACATTCGTCATATGGTCGTCAATCACATCATTACCGATGCCGATTCCCCTTTCTTGAGACAACGACAGGCCATGCAACGCCCTTATCTGGATCTTTTGGCCTCAGAATATGGCGACCAAATGACGATTACCCGCTTGCCGCTCTTTGCCGACGAGATGAAAGGCATCGAACGACTGAGCAAGCTGGAATCGGTCCTGTTCGCACCGGGCCGCGGGGATGGGAAGGAGACGTGCCCGTGACCCAAGAGCGAGTGGCCATCGCCATGAGCGGCGGCGTCGACAGCTCTGTGGCGGCGGCCTTGCTCAAAGAACAGGGACACGACGTCATCGGGATCATGATGCGTTTGTGGGCCGAAGAGGAGAATCGCTGCTGCGCATCCCAGGCCGTGGAAGATGCCCGCCAGGTGGCTTCCCAATTGAACATCCCCTTCCATCTGGTCGATTACGAGCAAGAGTTTCGGTCCTGCGTCGTCGACTATTTCGTCCAAGAGTACAGCCGGGGGCGGACGCCTAACCCCTGCCTGGCGTGCAACCGACACATCCGCTTTGGCGCGCTGCTTCGCCATGTACGCCAGATGGGCGCCGCCCGTTTGGCCACCGGCCATTACGCCCAAGTGGAGCACCGCGGGGACGGATTTCGTTTACGGATGGGGGCAGACGGCAACAAGGATCAATCCTATGTGCTCTATATGCTCGGCCAGGAGGAACTGGCCCAGGTGATGTTCCCCGTAGGCGCCTACACCAAACCTCAGGTGCGCGCCATGGCGCACCAGCGAGGGCTGCCAGTCGCTTCCCGGGACGAGAGCATGGAGTTATGCTTTGTAGCCGACGACGACTATCGTCGATTCTTGCGCCAACACGCACCCCAGGCCATCCAACCAGGTCCCATTCTGGACACACAGGATCGGGAAATTGGTCAGCACCAGGGTCTGCCGTTCTACACGGTCGGCCAGCGCAAAGGAATGGGCATCGCGGCAGACCAGGCCCTATATGTCATGCGCCTGGATTTGGAGCGAAACGCGTTGATTGTGGGGCCAGCGCAGGAGCTGGGACGCACCGAGTTGATCGCCAATGGCGTGCACTATGTAAGCGGACAGCCTCCCAGAGATCCTGTGCGCATCCGGGCCAAAATTCGCTACAAAGCCCATTTGGCAGAGGCGACATGGACCCCTCTGGATGGGGACCAAGCCCATGTCGAATTTGACGCCCCGTTGCGCGACATCACCCCGGGGCAAGCCGTCGTCGCCTACCAAGGCGATGAGGTTCTGGGCGGTGGGATCATCAGCGAGTGAGAGCCATGTTTCAAGTACCCATGATCGCTTTGTCTTTGCTTATGTCTACCATATACGCGGCGGCGTTTCACCTGCTCAAAGGGCGAAATCTCAAAGATCTTTTCTTCTTCTGGTTGGCCGCCACCATCGGCTTTTTCTCGGGCCAGATTGTGGGCTACCGGCTCGATCTGCCACTCTGGAAGATCGGGCAGGTTCGCATGATCGAGGCCTCTACTGTGGCAATCCTGTTTCTGATTCTTTCGTGGTGGATTCGCCAAGATAAGGATACTGCATGAACCAAGAAACGCAGCGTGGGCATGCCCCCACGTCAGACCCCAACGTAACCGCCATTCGCCCCGCCAAGCCGCGCGACACGGCCCAAGTCTGGTTCAGCGACGGGCGAGTGTTCGAAGGGCCTGTAGGCACCCCTTTGGAGCGATTCGTTCAGGCGGCGGGTTCCGACTCGGGCGCACCCATTGTGGCCGCCCTGATCGATAACGAACTGCGCGAGCTGACGTACCACGTCGAAACCGACATCGAAGTCAAACTTGTCTCCATGGACGATAGTGATGGCTTTCGCATCTATCGGCGATCCCTCGCCTTCCTGCTGGTAACCGCAGTCCACGAGCTTTTCCCCGAAGCCAAGATCTATATCGATCATTCGATGACCTTTGGCGGTTACTTTTGCCATGTGGAGAACCACAAAGAATTTTCCGAGAAGGAGCTGGACCAGATCGAAGCCCATATGTGGGAGATCGTGCGTGGCAACGAGCCGATCCTGAAGACCAGAGTGCCCTTGAACGATGCCATCGCGTTGCTCCAGGCTCGCGGCGAGGACGACAAGGTGCGCTTGTTAACCAATCGTCGCAAGGACTATCTGACCCTATACGATCTTCGGGGGTTCCGCGACTATTTCCACGGCTATATGGTACCCTCCACGGGCTACCTAAAGGTATTCGGATTGCACTCTCTGTCGCCCGGCTTTGTACTGCGCTTTCCGCGGACCGGGCCCACCATGCAGCTCCAGCCAATGGCCGATTATCCCAAGCTGGTCAGCGTCTTTCGGGAATATGGCCAGTGGATGAACCTGATGGGCGTGCGCGACGTAGGAGCCCTGAACGAGGCCATCACCGGCGAGCACGCAGCCGAAACCATCCTGGTGTCTGAAGCCCTCCACGAGCAGCGGGTGTCGCGCATCGCCGAACAGATCACCGAGCGCAAAGGCACTGTGCGCCTGGTACTGATTGCCGGCCCCTCTTCATCCGGCAAAACTACCTTTTCCAAGAGACTGGGCATCCAGCTCTTGGCCAGCGGGCTGCGGCCCTTTCCCTTGGAATTGGATAACTATTTCGTCGAACGGGAGAAAACTCCCCGCGACGAGCATGGCAACTATGACTTTGAATCACTGAATGCGCTCGACCTAAAGCTGTTCAACAGTGACCTACTCAACTTGCTGGAAGGCAAGGAGGTCAACCTTCCTCGCTACAATTTCCACACCGGTCTGCGAGAAACGGGTCCGACGGTTCGCCTGCGCCCCGATCACACCCTCATTGTCGAAGGTATCCATGGGCTTAATCCCGATCTTTTGCCCCACATCCCCCCGGGAGTGGCCTTTCGGGTGTACGTCTCGGCGCTGACCCAGCTCAACATCGACCGCCATAACCGGGTACCCACCACGGACACCCGAATGATCCGGCGTATCGTGCGCGACGCCACTTATCGGGGCTACACGGCCCAGCAGACTATCGAACGCTGGGAAAGCGTGCGCAACGGCGAAAAGCGCTGGATCTTTCCCTTCCAGGAGCACGCCGATGTGATGTTCAATTCGGCTCTGGTCTATGAGCTTTCGGTGCTGAAAACCTACGCTCAGCCCCTTCTCCTTCAGGTCAAGCCGCGTACCGCGGCCTATGTGGAGGCCAAACGGCTGCTGGCGTTTTTGGAGTGGTTTCAGCCCCTGGGCGCCGATCTGATCCCCGATAACTCGATCCTCCGCGAGTTCATAGGTGGATCGATTCTCAGGGATTTTACCCTGTCCTTATAGCTGGCAGCCATCTGGTTCCATTCTGCCCACGTACACGCAGGCCCTATTCCTACCTGCAGCTTCCGCAGGCACCCGCAAGTAGCTACCCGCCCAGGCAAGCGGGTATCGGGGCACCGGTCGATGCATCCGTCGCCCCTGCTTGCCGGCAAATCGGAAAGGCACCTGGGCCAATCGTAGGGCAGTTTGACCTTTCATCGCACTTGTGGTACTATGCCCGCCAGGAACGGCCGATGCAGCCTGGTTTTTCTGGGAGGACATGCAGCCCGATCCAGATGTGGGGGGTACGTTTCTGTGGAAATTGAGCTTCCCATCGCCGTAGGCATCCTGGCAACGGCCATTACCGTTGTTTCAGCGGCGCTTGGATTCCTGTTCGACGAGCGCAATGCCCAGAGCGCCATCATGCTGGGTGGATACGCTGCTGTCGCTGGGATGATCTGCACCTTGGGCGCCCTGGCTGGTCGCTGGCCCGGCCTGCTGGTGGCCGTCGTGGTGGTGGCAGTTTTGGCCTTTCGCGTGGCTGCAGGGATGGGCAACCGGCAAGGCGGTTTCTTTGCCGTCGGACTGTGGCTGGGGTTGTGCCTGAGTTGCGCCGTCGGCTACTGGGGAGGCGGCTGGTTAGGCCTGTTGCTGATCACCGTTCCCATCTGGGTCCTCTTTTGGGGATCCCTATTTTTCATCGCCCACATGCTGCTGCCCTTGAGACATCGGGAGGGCAAAATAGGCCCATATGTTCTACCCCGCGGCCTGCGCCCCATGGAAAAGAGGGGGGATAAGGGACGCGCCTTTCGCAGCCTGGTGACCTTTTCCCTCGGCACCAACTACCCCTATCTGGCCCTCGAGAACGACGAGATGGTCGAGCGGGTCAAGGGCAAGTTGGCCGGCCGATTCCTCGGGGGACCAGGCATCGTCCTCACCGGCCCCGCCCACGCCCCCGCGCTTTGGACCGGAACCGAGTTCACCCAAGTGGGTGAGCCGGGTGTGACCTTTACCAACCTATTAGAAAGAGTGTTCCAGACCCTAGACCTGCGCCCTCAACTGCGCACCTTTTACGTCAAAGCCATGACTCGCGACGGCATTCGAGTCCGCGCCCAGGTCTTTTGCCCCTTCCAATTGGATGCCGGCCGGAAGTCGCCGGCCCTGGGCCAGGCCTTTCCACGGCGAAGAAAGGCCATCCATGCTGCTTTCCAACAGCAGACGGTTGAACACGGAAGACGCGTTACATGGGACGAGGGAGTGACGGTGGCAGCTACTCGCATCCTGCGCAATCTCCTGGCTGAGTACACCTTCGACCAACTCGCTGAGGTGCCAGAACCCTGGAAGGAAGAACAAGAAAAGAAACGGAAACGAGATACCAAGTCGCTCGAAGCCAAAGACGGTCAAGCCCAGGAGCCCGGACTGACCAAAGAGGGAAAAAGCGAAGATCAAGTCCAGGCCGAATCTCCCGCTGCCCGCGAGAACTCGAGTTATCGGCTCGAACAGATTGTAAACGAACTGACCGAAACGCTCTCTGCCCCTGAGGATGAGCGCGCTCAACTCACCCAAAGCCTGGACCAGATTGCCGAATCTCCCGCTACCCGCGAGGATGTGCGTGCCCAGATCGCCCAGAGGTTGGAAAGACAATTGGCCGAGGAGTGGCAACCTCTGGGCATTCACATTCTGGGCGTTGGTCTGGGTGCGCTGGAGCCGGTGGACCGCAGTCTGATCGAAAAACGGGTCGAGGCCTGGCGGGCGCACTGGGAGCGCCGCATCCTCGTCACTGAAGGCCAAACGAGGGGGCAGGAAATCGACGAGATGGAGGCAGCGTATCTACGCGCCCAATTCGATCTGTTGCGCCCCGTTGCAGAGATTCTCGATAAGCATACAGATGCCAACACCGACCTATTGAGTGAGTTGGTTGCCCTTCGTTTCATCGGAGCGTTGGAAGAGATGGCTCAGCAGCCCGAAATCCAGGCGGCGCTACCCAACAGCACCACCGAAACCCTGGCCCACCTGCGCCGCAGGTTGAGGCAGGAGTAAAGGGCAGCCCCTATGGTCAACCTGAAATTGTTGAGCCGCTTTATCGCCCGGATGCTGCTGATTGTGCTTCCCCTGTTGGGATTGGTCTTGGTTTGCAGCCTGACCACCGCCCTGCTGGCCGAAGAGATCCAGGCGCTGGACCGGTTGGGAACCTGGCAGTTCTGGGCGGCAGTGAGCCTGGGTGTGGGAATGGCAGCAGGGGCCTTGGTTTCCACCTATTTTCTGGCGGCGCGTTGGGTGCAGGCCCTGTATGGGTTGCCGAACCTGAAGGAAGGACGGGGGTTCGTCGAGCGACAGCTCTTCGGATTGAGGGGTTTTGCCCCCTGGTTCCGGGTCGAAGGCGGCGCTCTCTCGGAACCCGAAACGCACATCCTGCGCAAGGTGGGAGGCCCCGGCAACCTGGTCATCAGCCTCGACTCGGCCGTCCTGACCGAGCGAGCGGGCATGTTCAGCCGGGTGTTGGATGCGGGCAACCAGAACCTGGACGAATTTGAGCGGGTGTACACCGCCCTGGACCTGCGACCCCGGCGGCAGGTTGTGTCGGTGAGCGGCATGAGCTACGAGGGCATTCCGGTTACCTGCGATCTTGAGGTCCGCTTCTCTCTTACGCCGCGGCCGGTTGACAAAAAAGCCCAGGAAGAATGGAAGCAGATACTCTTCAAAGCCGCCACCGCTTCGTGGATGCGCGAGGCGCACCACGGCGACGAGCGAATGCTCGATTGGGCGGAGCGCCTGGTGGGTGCAGGCATGGGCGCGTTGCGCGGGCAACTGGCTCTCTATCGGCTGGACGAACTGGTCGGTCTGACCGGCGTCCAGGATCCCGCGGGCGGCAACGAACCAATCGACGCCCGCCCCCTGATTCAAGAGGTAGTTGAGCAAGCGATCCGCGATGCGGCGCCCAAATTGGGCGTCGATGTTTCCGAGGGCAAGCTACAGGTAGATCTGGGCGACATCCGCGTAACCGATGCCGTAACCCAGCAGTGGGTGGATCTGTGCAAAGCACAGTGGACGCGGCGGGCTGCAGAGCATCAAATCCTGGGCAAAGCACAGCATGTTAACTTGGTAGAAGCTGCCCGGAACGATGCTGCAATAAAACTCCTCATAAGGGCAGTAGGAGCATTGCAAAGCCTGACGGATGACGAGCGACAGATCACCTCCAAACTGGTACTGTCCCGGTTGTTTATGGTTCTACCCAGTGAGCCGAGCGGTGACTCGTTGACGCGGGTCTATTTGCCGCGAGAAGCGGTGAACACGCTGAACGAAGTAAAAAAACTGCTGCTCTAGCAGAATAGGGGAAAGAGATGTCCCATCTTTTAGTCATCGGCACTGCCAGCATCGACACCAAGGGCCGCGCTACACGGCCCATTCGGCCCGGCACATCAACGCCGGGCGCCATCCGCGTCAGCGTGGGCGGGGTGGCCCGCAACATCGCCGAAAACCTGGCCCGGTTGGGCGAGCACGTGGTTCTGCTATCGGCTGTAGGAGACGACGGATCGGGACGGCGCATTCTGCAGCAGGCCACCGACTGTCACATCGACGTCAGCCAGATCCTCGTTGCCAGCGGCCATCGAACGGCTGCCTACATCGCCGTCCTCGATGAGGAGGGCAAACCGGCTGTTTCCATCGACGACATGAGCATCAGCCGTAAAGCCCTGACACCCGATTACATCCATCGGCGGCGCGCCCTCTTCCGAGATGCCCTCCTTGTCATCATAGACGCCAACCTGTCACCCAGAACCATCGCCACGATTTTCCGGCTCGCACGACGCTACGACATCCCGGTATGCGCCGATCCCACCTCGGTTACCTTTGCCCCCAGGATCAAGCCTTACCTGGCCGATCTGACCCTGATCACGCCCAATGGGGCCGAGGCCGAGGCCCTGTGCGGCGTGCCCGTCGCCGATCGGACCAGCGCCGTGACCGCTGCCCAGGCGCTGGTGGGCCTGGGTGTGCAGATTGCCATCGTGACCTTGGGGGCGACGGGCCTGGTATACGCTACGTCCAAGGAAAGTGGGCACATCCCTGCCCTCCAGAGCGAGGTGGTCGACCTCACCGGTGCGGGCGATGCCCTGACCGCTGCGGTCATCATGGCCCTGCTGAACGACATTCCCATCGACGAGGCCGTTCGGCTGGGCACCTCGGCCGCAGCCCTCACCCTCCAATGCCGCGAAACGGTGTGCCCATCCCTCAGCCTCGAACGGCTATACGATCAAATGGTGATTTGAGGAGAGCCATGATGCAACACCTGCTCCCAACAGATAAAGTCCGCCAGGCCCTCGCCAAAGGGGAACCGGTGGTAGCCCTGGAATCCACCGTCATTTCCCACGGCCTGCCCTACCCCACCAACCTCGAAGCAGCCATCGAAATGGAAGAGATCATCCACAGACAGGGCGCCGTACCAGCCACCATCGCCATTTTGGGGGGCAAGGTGCGAATTGGCGTAACCCGCGACGAACTGGAACACCTATCCACCGCCAAAGGGATCCGCAAGGTCAGCCGCCGTGACCTGCCTATCGTAGTCGCCCAAGAAGGCGACGGCGCGACCACAGTGGCGGCTACGATGACCATCGCTGCCTGGGCCGGCATTTCGATTTTTGCCACCGGCGGCATCGGCGGCGTCCATCGCGGTTCCGGGTTCGACGTATCCAACGACTTGCCCACACTGGCCAACACGCCGGTGACGGTCGTCTGTGCCGGAGCCAAGGCGATCCTGGATCTGCCCAATACCCTCGAATGGCTGGAGACGGCTGGAGTGCCGGTGATCGGATATGGCACCGACGAGTTCCCTGCCTTTTACGCACGCAAAAGCGGACTGCCGGTGGACGTCCGCGTCGACACCCCCCAGGAGGCAGCCGCCGTCATCGCCGCCGGACGTCGCCTGGGCCTGCCCAACGGCATCCTGATCACCGTTCCCGTGCCCGCCGAGGCCGAGGTGCCCCCCCAACAACTCGAAGCCGCCATCGCCTCGGCGCTGGAAGAAGCCCAGGCTCGCGGTATCGAGGGCAGCGCCTCCACCCCCTTTCTGCTTCGTTGGGTGGCCCGGCAGACCGGCGGGGCCAGCCTCCAGGCCAATGTGGCCCTTTTGCACAACAACGCCGCCGTGGCGGCTCAGATCGCCGTGGCTCTGCACCAAAGGGCTTGATCGGGCCTGCAAATGACCGACTCGATAACCTGGAAACCAGATTATACGGCGCTTTTGGCTTCCTATGCATATGTGTTCGTGGTGTTGGTCGTGGGCGAACTGCTGCATCGGGTGGGGGGGCGCCCGGTGGCATCCACCCGCAAGTTCATCCATGTGGGCGTGGGCATGTGGGTGGTGGGCACCGTCCTGCTGTTCAAGACCTGGACCTTGGCCCTCGTCCCGCCGATCTCCTTCGTGTTCCTCAATGCCCTGTCCTACGCCCGGGGCACCTTTTCAGCCATGGAGACGGCGGAAAAGGGCAACCTGGGCACCATCTACTTTCCCATCGCCTTTGGGGCCCTCATCTACTACTTTTGGAGCCAGCCGGTGCTGATGGTCGCCAGCATGATGCCCCTGACCTGGGGCGATGCCATGGCAGCCGTCGTCGGACAGCGCTACGGACACTATCGGTTCACCGTCGGCAAGGCCACCCGCTCGCTGGAGGGGTCGCTGGCGCTGCTCTTTGCCGCCTGGGTATCCACCTCGCTGGCCCTGCTGGTGATGCCCTTTCTGGTGGGCAAGCCGCCCATTCACTGGATGCTGGCCTTGATCTATGGCGGCGTTGTGGCCCTGGTCTGCACCGTCGTCGAAGCGCTGACTCCCTGGGGGCTGGATAACCTGACCCTTCCGGCCGCAGCCGCTCTGATGCTACACCTGCTACGCAACTGAAAGGCCTCATGAACTGACATACGGCGCGGTCTGGGGGCCATCGGGCAACACGGCAATGGTCGCCGCTGGATTCTGTCGCCGGATCTCGGCAACCGTCCCCTCGATCGACGGGCAGGGGATGACCAATGCCCGCCGCAACTCCTCGTCGGACAGACCCGTGGCATGGACGTGCACTCGGGCCTTGCGCTGAATCTGCGCTTGCAGAAAAGCCTCCCACACATCGGGGCAGGAAAAACCCGGCGTGGTGAGGGTTGCCCACAGCTCGTCCACCGAGTTGGCTCCCCAGAGCAGCTTTTTGTATTCGCCGTGGTCAGGGATGCCATCCCAGCACTCGGCGGCGACGATGATGTCTCCACCAGGACGCACAATCTGCGCCGCAGCCGACATGCCTTTCACCGCCTGGTACAGGTTCAGGTCCAGGGGATAGCCGCTGTTTGAGGTGATGACCACGTCAAAGGGCTGTTCCAGCGGTTGCCGGGCCGTGACTCCCACAAACTCGGTCCCCTGACGATGGGCTTGTACCAGATCCCCGGCAAAGACGTTGGTGATCTGCCGCTCCTGATTCAGCGTGACGTTCAGCAATAAAGTCGGACGAGTTGCCAGAGCCACAGCCAGCGCTTCCTCCCAGATGGGATTGCCCTCCGTCACCGCCCAGGTCGCCCGCGGATCGAGCAGCAGGCGCGGTGAGTGGTTGTCCAGGATCGACTCGATGTCGGCAATGCCCGGCATCACCGCTTTGGGTCCGCCGCTAAAGCCGGCAAAAAAATGGGGCTCGATGAAACCCGTCAGAATGCGTACCGACGATTCCAGGTAGGCCCGCGAAACGCACACAGGGCGTCCTGCATGGTTGCGGGCCACTTCCCGCATGGCGGCCTCCTCCCAGGCATCGTGCTGCACGATGCGGAAGCGATCCACCAGGGAATCACCGAGCATGCCCCACAACTCCTCTTCTGTCTGGGGACGGTGGGTAGCCAGAGCGTTGATCAACACCACCTGCCCATCGGGCACCCCAGCCTGCTCGATCTCGTCCAGCAACGGCGGCAGAACGCGGTCGCTGGGCATCGGGCGCGTCAAATCGCTGAACACAATCGCGACGGTATCCTCTGGGCGCACCAGTTCCTGTAATGGCCGGGCGCCGATGGGCGCGCGCAACGCTTCCACGATGGCCTGCCGTTCATCAGGCAGACCGGGCGTGAATTTAGGTTCCACCACGGTAATGGGCGCATCATCGGGCAGGTCGATCCACAGACCCTCCCGCCCAAAGGCCAACTTCAAATGCATAGTCGACTCCTCGGGCAACGAGTTGCCCAGTATCTACCCGCCCTGGCGCCCACGCAGGCGATCGCGGTTGCCGTAGGCGCCGCCCGTGTACGAGCCCAGA
>CAYVLO010000037.1:0-13474 GCA_964452125.1 uncultured Anaerolineaceae bacterium
CTGCACGCGTGAAAATGTCATCTGAGCATTTTCCACCGAAAGAGATACACTATCGGTCGCCGAAAACGCGGGGCTCGGTTCGTCGGAGGTGGACGCCTCACCCGAACCCAATCGAATGGCCACCATTGCCAGGCCCATATAGAGCCAGAAAATCGAGACCGAGTGGGGAAAGTTCAGGTTAAAGAAATAGTGATCAAAAATCCCGCCCACGAGTATGCCCGCCAGAGAGGCCACCAGGCCCAGGGCAATGGCTTCCACCCCAAGATGCTGCTGCACCATCCTCCACGACCGCCAGGCTCGCCGGAAAAAGAGGAACAGCACCCCCACAAAGGACGCCAGACCCACCAAGCCCATCTCTTCGGCGATCAACAGATACACATTGGACACGCCGATGTACAGGCTGGATTCGGGCGTTCCAGCAAACCCCACCCCAATCCACGGGTGACGAGCGATCAGACTCAGCGCATCCTTGTACTCGCCCAGCCGCATCTGGGTCGCCAGATCCTGCATCTGGAGGCCCTCGATAAAGTGCTGCACGTACGATTGCGCCTGGGGCAGCAGGAGCAAAAGTAGACCACCCACGACCATGAGCGGGATCAACTTTCGATAGCGAACCAAGGCCAAAAGCCCGATGCCCGCCGCCAGGCCGGCCATAGAACCCCGTGAGTAGGTGAGATACAGGCAGAGGGCATCGACCAGAACCATCCCTGCCAGCAGACGGCGCGACAGGATGGGCTGGCGGGCAAAAAGCTGGGCCGTCGTCAGTGTGGTGATCAGGATCAGCAGGCCACCCAAGACATTGGGATCGGTCGACGTGGAAATGGCCCGCATGGGCAAGTCGGGATTGTCCTCCACATAACGCAGGACTCCCGAGCCGGTGGGGTAGCCCACCCGGCCCAAAGCCGAGAGCAACCGGATGCTCCACTCTTCAGGGATCACATACAAAAAGATGCCCAACAGAGACGCAGCACAGCCAGCCAACATGATGACCAGGATGAGCTGCCTGAGCTGCCGCTGAGTGCGAACGCAATTGACAACCACAAAAAACAAGGCAATGCTGAGCAGCAATTCCGCAAAATGCCTGAGGATGTACTGGCTCAAATAGGCGTGGGCCAGACCCGCAATAAAGGAAGCGCAAGCCAGCAACATAAATACCACAATGGGCAATCCCAACTCGGTTCCGATAAAGGAACCCGCCTTGCCCTTGGCAATGCGGACAACCCAAACGAAATAGATGGCAATCAAAGCCAGATCCAGAAAGGTCGGGGTAAAGCCGATTTTGAACGGCAACGCACCAAAGGGCAAAAGGCAGATAAGGCCGATGAGGGCCACCAAGCCCCATTGCACATCGCGGAGCATCAAAAGGCCGGCAGCCAGCGCCGCCACGCCCACCACAGCGTACAGCGGCGACAGAATGGCCACATAGGCCCCCAGCGCCAAGCCCACAGCCAAGCACAGCGCTACAACAACCATCTGTGCAAAGCGGTGGTCGCTCTCGATGAATAGTTTCTGCAAGCTACCGGCTATCTGTCGAGTCATTGCCCACTACCAGGCTGCACGCCACATTCTGCGGCGGCTTGTGCTGCGGGGAAAAGGGCGAGTAGGCGGGAGTGGATGGGAGTCGAACCCACCAGGGCTGCCTCTGCAGCACCCCTCAGACGATTTTGAAGACCGCGGAGCCCACCGGGACTCAACCACCCCCAGGCTGCCTTTAGCATACCCGGTTTCGGCAGATTCGTCAAGTCCGGCGGCAAAGCGGACTATGGTTGTCAAGAGAGACTACGACGCGGAGATGTGAGCGTAGGTATCCAGGGGCACAAGGGATTTTTGCGGGCACAACGCCTGCCGACATTAGCGGGTGCGGCGGCGCCACTCCTTTTTAATCGATAGCTGAAGCAGATCCTCCTGATCCTCCACGTCCATGAAATCGCGGAGCAGGCGCGTGAAGGTGGCCGGTTGGTCCAACATCGGAAAGTGATGAGTGCCTGGCAATACAATAGCTCGCGCCACACTGTGATCGGTCTCGACGTCGTGGGCCAGGGCGCCGTCGATCACCGGATCCTTTTCGCCATAGACGGTCAGCATCGGCACATCCACCTCTTCCACCATTTCGTGCAGGTTCATGCCCGCCACTGCCGAAATCGTCTGCGCCAAGACATTGTCCGCAGTTTTGGAAGCGGCCAAATCGACCTCTGGATAAGGCTTTTGACGGTGCCAAAAGAGTCGCGCCAGCGCCTCGTTCGATCCGGGGGCCAACAACTTGCGATTGATGGCCTCAGCCGTCAGAGGGAGGCCAATGGCCATCACCTTGACGACCCGCTCTGGATGGCGGACAGCCATACGCGCCGCAACGGCCGCTCCCAGGGTGTGGCCCACAAGGGGTGTACGCCACACGCCCAATTGATCCATAAAGGCCGTCACCAAATCCACATAGTCATCGACATCATCGTGCGGAGCCCAGCCGTCCGAATCGCCAAAGCCCCACAGGTCAAGGGCATAGGTACGGTGTTCGCCCGACAACTCGTCCATCACCGGCACCCAATAGCGCCACGAGCCCAGCCAGCCGTGGAGAAAAAGGATGGGGCTTCCCCGCCCCAGGCTCTCATAGTGCACCAAGCGATTTGTGACAAAAATTCCGCTCATCGATCCCTATTTGTCCAGACTGAGGCAAGACTCATCCTGTGAAATCCGCCGATCAGTCCATGCCTTCGCGATCGAGCATCGAGAGCACGCGCTGCTGAAGCTGATCGGGCGCAAAGGGTTTGAGAATATACTCCGCGGCCCCCAGCTCCAGGCCGTGCCTGATCTCCTCTTCTTGACCCCGGGCCGACAGAAAAGCGACGGGGATGTTTCGAGTGCTATCGTATTCCTTGAGTTTTTCGCAAGCCTCGTATCCATTCAATTTGGGCATACGCACGTCCAGCAGGATCAGATCGGGGATCTCCTGGAGTGCTTTCTCCACCGCATCAAGCCCGTCGGTCGCCTCCACCACTTCCAAGCCGACGAATTCCAGGCTGAACTTGATCAGCCCGCGGATGTCTGGTTCGTCCTCAGCTACAAGAATCTTTCTCACGTGAGTCATGATCCTTACCCCATACAACGTAATCGAAACCTGCGCTCTTCACACGAACTCGGGCGCCTGGCGTCCGAGCTTACCAAAATTCTTCCGGTTTGGCCAAGGGCAGAGTAAAGCCGAACACACTCCCCTGGTTCACCTGGCTCTCGACCCAGATCTGACCACCGTGCATCTCGACCAACGCCCGGGCAATGGCCAATCCCAAGCCAGTGCCGGTCTGCTCTTGCACGATGGGATCGTCACTGCGAAAGAACCGCTCAAAGACACGATCCTTGTCCTCGGGCCGGATGCCAATTCCGGTATCCCGCACCAGGATCTGAGCAAACCTGCCCACGGGCCTGGCCTCCACAGTCACCTGTCCGCCTGCGTGAGTATAGCGGCAGGCATTGCCCACCAGATTGGTCAGAATCTGTACGATACGATGCGGATCGCCAAGCACCGTTTCGCAGCCCGGCTCCACCACATACCCGACCTGAAGCCCTTTTTCTTCAACCGTTCGTGCCAGAGAGCCGATTGTCTCGGAAAGGGCCTCATCGAGATCCACCGGCCCCGCGTCAATTTGCAATTGCCCCCTCTCCATTCGCGACACGTCCGACAGATCGGAGAGTAGTCGAGAAAGCCGATCTACGCTGCTGCGGATGGACACCAGATAGCGCTCCTGACGCTCGGTCAGAGGCCCGGGCGTGCCGCTCAGCAAGAGGGCAGAATAGCCTTTCATCGAAGTAATCGGGGTGCTCAGCTCGTGATAGACCGCCGACACAAAGTCGCGTAACTCTTCCGTTCGCTCCACAACCTTTTCTTCCAACCCCTGGCTAAAGGCGCGGATTTGCTCGTACATGCGAGCATTGGCAATCGACACGGTGGCCTGGGCTGCCAGAGCCCTCAGCAATTCCAATTCCTGACGCCCATAAGGATCGAGCGAGCGCTTTTGGCCCAGCAAATACACCCCCACCAACTGGGTACGGTGCATCAGAGGCAGCGCCACGCACACTCCCGCCCGCTGCCAGGACAGCGGCGCCTCGGGCTGCCGCGGGGATAGGCTGCCCTCCCCTTGTTCCAAAAGGATCACGCCCTCCGATCGGGCAAGCACTTTTGCCCACGGCTCCTGAGCCCCAATGCTCATTGGCAACCCGCCACCCACCTCGCTCCGAGATCGGAGCGGCCCTGCAATCTCTTGGCCCGGAATAGGCTCTAACCTATCCTCATCTTCTCGCAGCACCAGCAGCCAGGTGCGTTCGATCCCCAGCCTGTTCGGCACTTCACGCAACAACAGCCTGCCGAGATCGGAAAAGCGCAGACTGGTGCTCAGATCCCGGCTCCAATGGATCAACGCCTGCTGCACATCGAGCTGCTCCCGAAAGAACCGTCGATCGATGAAGGACTGAAGTTCGGCCTGCAGAGGATTGACCAGCAGGGCGATGAGGAAAGCCGACAGGAGCACAATCACCACATACCAGCGGCTATCGGACGCCGCCCCCAGATAATGAGAAAACAGGCCTACCAGGGAGAAATACACAGCCGCCAGCACCGCCGTCAGCAGCCCATAGACCATGCCCCGATTGGCCAATAGATCGACATCGAGGAAGCGATAGCGCAGCATCCCAAAAGCAAAGGCGACAGGCAAAGGGACCACCCCCAGCAGCAACAACGCCGTTACCGCGTCTGACTGTTTGTGCAGCAAGGTCAGGACCACGTCGGCAACAATCGCCACCACGGCGCAGCCCAGACCGATCATGATCCACCGCAGTTGGCGCTTGACCATGGGGCTGGCTGTGCGCGCATAGGTCAGAAAGGTAGTGACCAAGCCAACCGTCGTAAACACGCTCAGGAGACCAAAGTGCAGTAGCAAACCCATCCAATAGCCCGCGGCATTGTATACACCATCCCCAGCTACTACCGCCTGCTGATACTGCCACAGGGTCCACACCATCAATATCAAGCCCGGTGTATAGAGCAAGAACTGCCCATAGTTTCGGGCGATGGCGCGTTCTTGAGGATAGGTCAGCAAAAAGTGCAACGTCAATCCGGGTGTCAGGCCCAGAATCACGATCTGCAGATAGACCAGGCCCACGTGCTGAATCTGCTGCAGAGAGAAGAACAAACCCAGGGCCAGCGCCGCAACAAAAAAGCGTCGCGCAGCCCGGGCCCCCCAACTATAGTAGGCGACCAGGGCTCCCATCAGGATAAACGCCATGCCCACCATGTTGCGCAGGATGAGCGCCAGGCTGAGAAGCCGTTTTTCCACCCGCGCGATCAACAGTCGCTCGTTGCCCTCTTGCGCCACCGTGATTGACAGATGGCTCCCCGGCGTTTGCTTGCCCAGGACGCGACGATATTCCAGGGGGGTCTTGACCGGTTCGTTTCCCAGGCGGACAACCTGATCGCCCACTCGAAAGCCAGCCTGTTGCCCCACCGGACCCACCTCATCAATGATCAACGTGCCCGGCACAAAGCCGAAATAGGCAGCGTGATTGATCTCCCGCCAGGTGGCATCCATGTGCATAATGACAACTTGCAGGCCCAGCGCACAGAGGGTCAAAGCCAATACCCAGATCGGTGCTCGAGTGGCCGGACGGTTCACCCCAGTGGACCAGCCCTCAGGCACTTTCATGGCACCTGTCTCTCCTCGATACTCGCCCGGATCTCTTTGACCAGGGTCTCAATGGACAGTGGTTTGGTGATGTACTGACTGCTGCCCGTGCCCAGGATCCGCACCCGATCCCGTTCCTTGTCCACAGGGCTGGCAGTGATGACAATGATGGGAATAAAACGCGTGGTACGGTTCTGCTTAAGATGCTGGATCACTTCGTAGCCATCCATGCGAGGCATCTTCAAGTCCAGTAGGATCGCTGCGGGAGGGCTCTCTTCGACACAAGCCAAAGCCTCCCAGCCATTGAAAGCTGTTCTCACCTGGTAGCCGTGAAAGTTCAGCATCCGGGCCAGCAGTTCGAGAATGTCAGGATCATCATCCACCACCAACAAATCACCATCTTGGGGTGGGTCCTGGGCCGACATCACAAACCGGACGCTTTCCAAGAGCTGCTCTTCTTGAAAAGGTTTGATTAGATAATCCACTGCGCCCAACGTGTACCCATCCTGCTCCAGTCCCCGGAGAAGAGAGACAATGATCACAGGAATGGGCGCCGTATGGGCGTGTTGTTTAAGCTTTTCCAGCACGCCGAACCCATCGATATCGGGCAGCATAATATCAATGGTCACCAATTGGGGCTGTTCTTCCCGCGCCAACCAAAGAGCATCTTCGCCGGTCCCAGCCAGCAGCACCTGATACCCCTCAGCGTCGAGTCGGTGCCGCAGTTCCAGGGCCAGATCCCGATCGCTCTCCACCAGCAGAATCTTGGGGCGTCGGCGAAGGAATGCAGGCGATTCAGTGCTGATCAACGGAGGCTCGATCACGACCGCTTCCTGCACTTCTGCCTCCATCAAGGGCAGGGTGAAACTAAAAGTCGATCCCGCCCCGGGCTCGCTCGTTGCCCAGACCTGGCCCCCCAGCATCTCCACAAACATCTTGACAATGGACAGGCCCAATCCCGTGCCTTCCACCTCTTGCACCAACGAATGGTTCGCCCGGAAAAAGCGGTCGAACACCCGATTCAGGTTTTCGGGGGCGATGCCGATACCGGTATCGGTGACGTCCACCTGCACAGATCCGTCATCGGCATGGGCAGACACCGTTACGCGCCCGCCTGCTGGCGTATATTGCCAGGCGTTGGCGATGAGATTGACCAGAACCTGGCTCACCCGGCCTGCATCCCCACGAACTTCAGGAAGATCCTGCGGGACTTGCCACTCGAGGGTCAACCCCTTTGCCCGATATTGTTCCCGAAACGACGTAACCGCCTGTGAGATGAGCCTTCCAAGATCCAACGCCTCGATGGTCAAACGCAACCGCCCCGTCTCGATGCGCGAGATATCCAGGATGTCGTTCACAAGCGCTGTGAGTCGGTCGGCGTTGGTCTTGATGATCTGCAAAAAGCTTCGCTGGGCATCGCTCAAGCCGCCAGCCATCCCCAAGAACAATAGATCGGTATACCCCTTGATAGACGTCATCGGCGTGCGCAGTTCGTGAGATACCGTCGAGATAAACTCGTTTTTGAGCCGCTCGACCTCTGCCTCGCGACTGACATCACGCATGGCCGCCACCAATCCCGGGGGCTCACCCAAGGTGAAAATCAGAGGCGCAATGTTAACAGCCAGAGTGGTTCTGTCCGATTCCAACCGCACCGATTTACTGTCTGATAGAGCCACCACACCGTTCAGCACTTCGAGTTGACTGCGCAGTTCCGCATAGAGCTGATCGGCCAGGGCGCGTTTGGTCGCCATGTCGCCCAGCCCCAGCATGTGGCGCAGATGCTGCCCCTCGAGGACCATGGCCGACAGACCCAACATTTCTTCGGCGGCCGGGTTCACCAGGAGCACGCGCCCTTTGGGATCCAACACAAGCACGCCATCGGCAATCGATTCCAGGATGGCCCGGTTTCTGCGGGCTTCGGCCTGCATGGTTTGCAACATGCCGCCCATCTGGTCGGCCTGATCGGTGATAAAGGCGTAAAGCTCAGCATTGCCGATCGCGGCAGCTACCTGCGTCGCCGTCGCCACCACCAATTGCAGATCCTCTTGGTCCCAAAAGCCTGTCTGGCGATGGCCCACGATGAGCACACCCAGCACATCGCCCCCGCCCAGCGCCAAAGGCGCAACGGCCAGCGAGCGAGCGTCGATGTGGAAATCGGGTGCTTCTCGCCAGTGCTCGTCCTCCCAGGCATCGGCCAGCAGCACTGGCTGCCGGGTTTCCAGGACCCGACCCGCCAGGCCGTATCCCTTTTTGAGCCGGGTGGGCAAGCCTCCAGGTGGAACGGGCTGGGATGTATCCAACGTGGCGCGCACGTACAAAGTCTCCGAGCCTTGATCCAATAGCAGGATCAGACCCTGTTGTGCGCCCAGGGCTTCCGCCAAGATCCGCAGAGCGCGGGCGAATACCCGATCCAAGTCTAGAGTAGCGCTCAGCTCGCTAACAATCCGATAGAGCGTATCGGCTCGCTTGCGCGCTCTATCCAGTTCCTGGATCGCATGATCCCATTCGAGAGGTTGGCCCTCGATCGGGTGCTCCGACTTGCTCATGGCCATCGCCTTGTAGGGGCGCCTGCCCCAGTCACACAAGCCAGAACCTGGAAGTGCAGCCGTTACCTTCATAACGGCCTGGCTCCAGGTTCTTGCAGAAATCAGCGCTCAAGCTGTTGGCGGCGACGGGCTTCGGCCGCCACTTCGGTGATCTCGCGGATGTCGGCAAAGGGTGCGGAATCATGGTGGATCAGGCCTACAGCCAGGGTCATCAGTGGAATCGGTTGTCCTTCCACCTCGACGTAACCGCGTTCGCGATCCCGAAATCCATAAAAGGTGTGCACCTGCTCGTCAAAGCGTTGAGCCAGGCGCTCTTTGATCTGCGCCGCCTTGTCAGGCGTGCTGATCACCAGGAAGTCATCGCCACCAATGTGGCCAATGAACTCGCCGCCCGAGCCCACTTCGTCAATGACAGCAGTGAGAACCATAGCCGTAAAGCGCAGCACATCATCGCCGGCCACAAAGCCGTATGTGTCGTTAAAGCCATCGATGTGATTGATGCCCACATACAACACCGACCAGTCCTTGCGACGAATGATCTCCCGTAGCTGCTCTTCGACCAGCTTGCTGCTGGGCAGGCCGGTCACCGGACTGGTGAGGTTCAACCATCCTGCCCGCCGCAGAGCGCCCTGCACCCGTAACATCAAAAGCTGGAGATCGAAAGGCTTGGTGACATAGTCATCGGCGCCGAGTTCCAGGCCCGCGATCTGATCGCTTCTCTCATCTTTTTGGGTAAGAAAGATGATGGGAATATGACTGGTGCGAAGGTTTCCCCGCAACTGGCGGCACACCTCATAGCCATCAATGTCGGGTAGCATAATGTCGAGGATCACCAGGTTGGGCAGCTCGCGCCGGCAGGTCTCCAGCGCCTCTTTACCCGACAGGGCCACCCGCGCTTCGTAGCCTTGGGCCTCGAAATAGATCCGCAACATGGTAGAGATGTCAAGGTCATCTTCCACAACCAGTATTCGTCCTTTGCTCATCCCTGTCCACCTCCTCTATTCCAGCTCACAAGTAACGCTCCGTTTTCTTCGTTTCTACTCACTGCCGCATCCACAGGGTTCCACTCCACCTGCAAATGGTCCTGGTCTGTCGCCCCCATATCCCTATTGCCCAACCTTCGATGGCCTAGCCTGGGGCTCTGAGCGCTTTCTGTTATGCCATCTTGAGGGCCACACTGCCATCCAAATCTGGAACCTGCCCGCGAGTCAAACAGGCGGCTTCTCGCACTTGGCGGATCTGCTCGCCGGTGACAGGCCGCTCAAAGCTGCGGAACCCCGACAGGCGAACGCCATGTTTGGTTGCCAGGGCAGCGATCTCCTGCACCCGATCCAGGGAGATATTGCGCCCCAGCGTAAAACTCTCAAAGCGCCCCTCCAGGGCCAACAGCACCGTCTCTGCCATGCAGGCGTAGGTCTGGCCCGGCGGAAACCCGAAATTGAACCCCCAATCGGCCCCGCCGGGCAAATCGACCACACCCCCCTCAATCACCAGCACATCCTTCCGCTGGGTCGCCACATGGCGCGAAACGTTGCGCGGACGGGAGACGTCACACACAACAGCGCCCGGTTTGAGGTGCACCGGCTCGATGATCGGCTCAAAGGCGCTGGTCACCGTCAGGACAAGATCGGCCTGCTGAATGGCCGCCAATCGGGTGTCTATCCGCGCCTGCGCCCCTCGAGCTTGAACCTGCTGTTGAACCTCCCGAAGCCGCTCCTCTTGCCGTCCCACGAGAACCAGATCGGACACCTGACCAACCAACAACTGGGCGCAAGCTCGGCCCGTCGCTCCATAGGCGCCGACGACAGCCGCTGTGCAGTGAATGGGATCATAGCCCATCTTTCGCGCGGCCTCCAGGGTTGCCTCGACGGCTACAGCCACCGTGTAGCTGTCGCCGGTGGTCACTGGCACCGACAATCGCCGGGAGATGGTCAGGCCGGCATCGCCCACCACCGACGTAAAGGCGCCCAAGCCCAAAATCTGGGCGCCCAGTTGCTCGGCCAATCGCCCCGTCTGAACAATCTTGCGGTAAGCGGTTTCCTCAGACACGGCCATCATCCGCTTTGGGGTCAGTGGACAGGCGATGAGCCAGCCTTCGATCTCTTTGCCTGTCGCCTGGGACCGGATGCCGACGACGTGGGAAAGGAGAACCGGCGGAAAAAAGCGTGAAAAATAGTCAATAATTCCGGGTGGCAGCTTGCCCAGGGCCGGATATTTTCGCGCCACATCCTTTTGAGGATCGACGGGATGGATAATGAACGCAAAGCGGTCTCTCACCCAGGCAACCCATCTCCTTCCTGGTGGCCCACAGCGCTAGCGCGGATAGAGCCTGGGGTGAAACTCACCGTCCGCCCAATCCAGATGATCGCTTTCCTCATAGGCGACATTGTGGGTGATCACTGAGCGACCATCTCGCCGCGCCAGTACCACATCCGACTCGATAGTCCTCGCCGGATAGATGGTCAGATCGGCCCCAATCCGGCAATGGTGCCCCACACAACCGCCCAACACCGTCATACCTACCTCTTCCAGATGTCCACGGTGCATCGTTTTGAGCATCTTGGGGATGAGATTAAAGTCGGTAAAGGTCGTCCCGGCGCCGATGAACGAGTCGCGCCCGACCACGCAGAACTGCAAGCAGGCGTTCTGCGCCACCATCGTGTCCTCCATCAGCGTAGACATGAACAGGGAGGACCGGAACGGCAAATAACAACGGTCGCCCACCACGCTGATCAGCAACTGGTTCCCTTGCAGGATACTGACATTGTTGCCGATGATGCAGTTCGAGATCACAACTCCCGCGCCGATATAGACATTGTCGCCGATCACCGATGGTCCCTGGATAATGGCCGTGGGATCGATCTGGCAATTGCGCCCAACCTTGACCATAGCTGAAGAGGAGAGAAACTGCTTGCGCTCGACCAGGGACCGCCAGAAGACCTTGAGCATCGTGCGTAACTGGTTCAGGCTCTGCTCCATGCGCGCCCCTTCGGCCAACACACCAAAAAGGCAATTGGCCACAAAGAGATGCACCCAGTTTTCAATGGAAAGAAAGGCGCGCAGTGGGATCTGAAAGACCAGGTCGCCTTTATCTGATGCCATGTGGGTAGGAACGCGGTAGGAACCAAATTCATAGGCCCCGCAGTCGATCACCAAAGGGCGAGTAACCTCCTCCAGGCCGCGGGGATAGTACCACATGTTGCCGACAAAGACATCCCCATCGCGACGGATGCCACTTTGCAGAGGCAGGGCATGGGTGATGATGACCTGATCATCCAAAGAAAAGGCCACGCGGCAGGCCTTTTTCAAGGCCCGGGCTTGGGCCAGGAACTCGTCGAGAAAGGCGCGGTCGAAGAACAGGTTGTCCCGATAGACCAGCATCTCTCCATGGTCGGTATCGGGAATCTGCTCTACGAAATCGACTTCGATCTCAGAATCGCAATACGGCTCTAGAATGTCTTTTTGGTGGAGCCACAAGGGTTTGTTGACGACCCGTAGTTCTCGCGCTGGCTCGTTAAAGGGTGGGATTTTGCGCCTGTCTCGAATAATGACCTTTTTCATAGGCCGTGGCTAATCCATGGGTCGCTTGTCAATCACATACAAACAGGTGGGATCTCCCTTGGCAATACATTCGGTTTCTTCCACCCGAATATTTTTGCCGCCCGTCACCCAGTGCAAACCCTCTTGCAACAAGCCCAAGCCTGCGTGACAGATCGGCGCCGTGGAATGGCGCCCCCAACACACCGGGCAACGAACAATGTGATAGTAAAAGTGATCCGCGTCTTCCTCAAGGCGAACGATCTGATCGCTCGTCTTGTTAAAGGTATCCACCATGGCGTTTAAGCCTACCTTCATCTTGATTCCCATGGGCAACAGACGAATCGCCAGATCGGCCACACCCAACACGGACCCGAAATCCTTGACCGCATAATACAGCCCGGCTCGCCCGGCCCGTATGGCCAGGCCCTTCCCTCCCCGTGAGCCGTACGTGTCATCAAGAGCCTGGTTCAGGGCGCCCATCTCGTCAAAGCTCCAACCAAGATCCAGGTTGTCGGGAGGATAGTTGTTGATTCGGTGCCTCAGTTTGGCCAGGTTGAGGACGGCGTTTACCCCATTCTTGCCCAACACATCCTCAAGGGCGAACAACATCATCCTCCCCATCTTGTTCGGCCAATAGTATACAGGTTGGGGGGCATCGGTTTGGTTGTCGTCTGCTGTCATGCCAATGTGCCTCTGCAAAGGATGAGACGCAGTTCACGATGATGGATCCGGGTTCTGTCGGGTCCAATCCTCATAACTCTTGGGGCTCGATAAAAGAATAGGGAGCCGTCCGCCAACGCGGGATAGAGACGCTCTTCGCAGGTTCCCGGTGCGTGCTAAATTAGATAATTCAAGTCCTGGGCAGCCCGGCGCATATCGAGAAACACCAGACCCAACTTGGCATCTTTGCGGACCAGGACGGTGAGGACCGCCTCTTCGCCCACCGCGGACACGATCACATATCCCTCGGCCCCGCGCACATAGACCTGCTCCAAAGCGCCCCGCCCCAACTCACTGGCAATTCTCTCCCCCAGGCTGAGCATGGCCGCGCTCATGGCCGAAACTCGGTCCTCCTCAACATCTCGGGGCAACGCAGAAGCGATGATCAGTCCATCGACACTGACCACCACAGATGCTTCGATATCCGGTGTACTCGCTTGCAGAGCTCTGAGCCGGGCCTCCATCTGTTCTGTGCGAGATGCCATTCGTTGATCCGCTCCTCTCTTCCACTCGTTGCATGGTCGCGCTGGAAAGACCTACTCGGGCGCAGTCTCCAAAATGCCATACAGCAACTCCAAAAGCACCTTTTTTACACTTTCCTTATCGGTAGCCACACAAGGCACCATTTTGACATCGGGGCTCATCTTGAGAGCGATGCGCAAATCCTCGGGCGACCAGGCATCTTCCAGATCCTGTTTGTTCGCAGCCACCACGTACGGTGTGGCCGAATAACTCCGAAAGGTATCCAAAATTCGCCGGGCTTCACGAAAGGTTTCGGGCCGAACGCTATCGATTAAAACAATAAAGCCCAGCATCCCTTCGGACAGAATCTCCCACATAAAGTCAAATCGCCGCTGGCCGGGCGTGCCAAACAGGTACAGCACCAGATCATCGTCGATGGTGATGCGGCCAAAATCCATGGCCACCGTCGTTTCCCGTTTGATTCGGGCCGTGGCGTCGGTGATCTTGCGCTCTGTAGACACGACAACGATCTCACTAATC
>CAYVLO010000038.1:0-13467 GCA_964452125.1 uncultured Anaerolineaceae bacterium
GCGGACGCTAGGGGTGGAGGAATCGGCTTTTGACCTTCCGGTGAGCGTTCTGTCGGGCGGTCAGAAAAAGATGGTAGGCCTGGCCAAACTGCTCGCTGTCGACGCCGATCTATTGCTGCTGGACGAGCCAGACAATCACCTGGACCTACCCTCCTGCGAGGTCCTGGAGAATGCCCTGGACGAGTTCGAGGGCACCGTGCTGGTGATCTCCCACGACCGGTACTTTTTGGATCGGGTCGTCGAGCGCATCGTGGAGCTGGAAGCGGGCGAGTTGACCGAGTACCCGGGCGACTATACCTACTATGCGCGCCAAAAGGCGCGCCCGGAGCATGAAAGCGGGCGCAAATAGCCGTTGCGCGCCCCGCCATGACACCGAAGGGCCAAACTCAAGGTAGGTAAGGGGCCAGGTCAGAGGGACCCGATGCGCCTCCAAGCTGAAGAATTCGGGATTCCGAAATCCCCGCCGCCTGCAACGGCTGCACGATGTCGGTCTCGAGATGGGGTACGTAGGCCTTGATCAACGTCAGAGGCTCAACTGCCTGGATCGTGTAAACCGGAATCCCCGCCGGGATCAGCAGCGAATTCCCAGGGCGCAGGGGCACTCCCGCCAGCGGCGCTGCCGGGTAGCGTACCGTCCCGCTCCCCGAAAGGACGGTGAGCACGTGAAAGCACTCACCGGCCGGGCGCTCGAAGGTGGTGTCCTCGACCCGAAGCAGCTCGGCCGCAAAGTGTTTGCAGGCGCACAGATAGGTGCGGACCGTGCTGTCTTCCCGAACCTCAATGGGCTGGATCTTTTGCTTGGGATAGGGTTCGAGATGGGATACATCGAGGGATTTTTCGATGTGCAAGGGCCGATTGGGGTCCTGCCGATCCCAGTCGTACATCCGATAGGTGATATCGGAGGATTGTTGCAGTTCGTACAACAAAATTCCCTCGCCCACGGCGTGGATGGTCCCAGGTGGGTTATAGATCACGTCGCCTGGAGCCACCGGCACATAGTCCAACCAGTCCTGCAGCGCTCCATCGTCGATGGCCTCTTGGACAGCGGCGCGATCCAGGGGTTCTTTTAACCCCCGGATCAGTCGGGCGCCGGGTTCTACACTCAGGATGTACCAGACTTCGGCCTTGCCAAAAGGCTCCCCCTCATGCTCTTGAGCATAGCCATCGTCGGGGTGTACCTGCACCGACAGGGTCTGCTGAGCGTCGATCAGCTTGATGAGCAGGGGAAAATCGGCATGGCCTGCCTCGACCAATCGCGAGCCAAGCAAGGGCAAGGGATCCTCGCGGACCCATTCAGCGAGGGTCTTGCCCGCCCAGGCGCCGTTGGCAGGGAACAGATGATCCCACATACACCACATCTCGCCGATGGCCCGGTCGGACGGCAAATCCTGTTCGCAGAACCGGGCCAATTTGTGGCCACCCCATACCTTTTCTTTGGGCAGTGGGGAGAAGCGGAGCGGCGCCAGGATCTTTTGATTTGAGTTTGACATCGATCGATCCTTCCTATCGGGTGATGGTCTTTGTGGAATCTGGCGGGTCCTTGCGGACGCTCAGAGCGAGTTGATAGACCTGGCGCCGGGGCCAGCCCGATTCGGCGGCCAACTGCTGGCTGATCGCCTTGGCTCCGTAGCCCTGATCCTGCAGGGCCTGGATCTGTTGGCGGACCTTTTCTTCGTCCCACCGAGCGGCTTCTGGTGCGCCGCCCACGACCAGAGCACAAGGCCAGTTGGGTGCCTCCTCGGCAAATTCCTCGATGGCCAAGGACAGGGTCCCTCGCCAGGCCACCTGGGCCCCCTCCTCCTCCAAAGAGGCAACGACGGCCAACTCCCGGTCGCCAAAGGCCTGATACATCTCGGGCAGGCCGTCGAGGGCGTCGAGCAAAACAAGGGTTCGTCGCTGGTCCGAAACGGCATGCAGCAATGCCCGCCGCGCCTCGGCCTCTTGGGGCAAGCGGTGAAGGTACACAAAACTATCGGCCGGCAGGCCCGAGATCACAAGAGCGGCCACGGGAAAAGAAGGCCCTGGAACGGCCAGAACTCGAATCTCTCGCGCCACAGCTGCACGGATGAGCCGCTGGCTCGCGTGCAAAGGGCCTACAGACCCACCGGACGTGAGGAGCGCGACATCTCTGTCGGCCAGAGTATCGAGAAGGGTGTTCAGGTCATCTGCCCCGATCGAGGGCTGCAAGGGGAAAAGAGGGGTGGCCAACCCATGCTGGGCCAGAAGCTTTTGGCCCAGGCTTATATCCTCGGCAACGACGAGGGCTGCCTCACCCAGGGTGCGCCGAGCCCGGTGCGTCAGGTCATCGAGATCGCCCGCCGGCGCGCCGACGACGTACAATATGCCCACTGCCAGGCTCACAGGAATAGTTCCAAGTTCCGAACGCGCCAAGCGCGGCGCTCGGATTCACGCTGATCCTCCGGCGGTGCGCCCCGATCAGCGCACTCTCTTTGGACCTATTTTTCGGGTACAGGCGCGTCGTAACTGATTTTCTGAATCTTGGCGATGAGGCGTCTGCGCTCCTGCGGACTGGTGGTTTTCTCCAAACGGGCCCGCAGCTTGCGCACCTTTTGCCTCCGTCGCTGTCGTCGTCGAAGGTCACGCACCGGTTGTCGAGACATAGAGTTCTTTCTCCTTGACGAGTGTCCGTTGCTTTCGCTGTTCTCTAGCACATCGAGTACCCCTGGCAGGAGTCGAACCTGCGACCAATGGTTTAGGAAACCACTGCTCTATCCTCTGAGCTACAGGGGCTCGCCTATCAGTATAGCATAGGACCCGACGGCTGACAAACTTTTGGCTCCCCTACTCCTGCTGGGAATCCAGGTGGCAGGTATCGTTGTGAAACACCAGCGAAATCCCGCGCCCGGTCCAATCCAACATGGTGAGGGACGTGTTGTCAAAGTGAAACGGAGGGGGCTGATCGGGGGCTAACCCCAGAAGGTGGCTCAGCAGCACACCCAAACTGCCGCCGTGGGACACCAAGGCCACCGGCTCCTCCTTGCCGTGATGGGCCAGGATCTGATCCACCAGGCTCATCAACCTGCGACGGAGGCCATCCAGACTCTCGGCTCCTGGGACCGTCACCCAGGTGGGGCTGGATTGGAATTGTTGCCACAGATCGGGGTATTGACGCTCAATCTCTTCGGAGGTAAGGCCGCTCAGCACGCCGGTATCGAATTCGCGCAGACGGGCGTCCAAGAAAAGGGGGACACCTAGCTCGTCAGCCAGGATCTGGGCCGTTTGAGCGGCTCGGCTTAGATCGCTGGCATAGAGGGTCGAGGGCGCCCACGATTCCCGGGCCAGGCGATGGGCCAGGGCAAAGGCTTGGGCGCGCCCCTGCTCGCTGAGGGGCGAGTCCAGTTGCCCCTGATTCCGCCTCTCCTGGTTGGCAACCGACTCGCCGTGGCGAATCAACAGCAATTTCATTTGGTTTTTATCCGCCCACCCATTGAAAGGTAAGGTAAAAGGTTGTATGTACGGTAAAGGCCGGGGTTTCGACGGTGCCCAGGCCCATGCCCACCACCTTGTCGCTGGGGGCGCCGACCACGCTCGCCGAATAGGAACCCAGCGTAGCATACATGGGGAAATTGGTGCCCCAATCGGGGGGCGGGCGATCCTCGACCAGCAGGGTGAGGCTACCAGAGGGCCATTGAAAAACGACCGGCTGGTCGACCTTCCGCTTTCCATCGGCGCCAAGCGCCTCGACGTAAATGCTGTGTTTGCCCGCGGACTGTTTCTCGTTGGCCCAACTGGCCGAGACCAGCCGCCAATGGGACTGCCCCGGAGCGACACGCGCAGGTTCGATCCGGACCCCCAAAGCGTCCAGCCGGGGGTCCCAGGCGCAAGGGGGCAGAGTCGCCCGCGGCTTGGGTGTGGGTGTGGCCGGCGGCGCGGCAGCCACCAGGGCGACCCGCCTGGGGGCAGGTGGCGCAGGAGTATTTGTCGGTGTGGCCGTGCATGTCGGGGGCGGCAAAGGAGTATCGGTCGGAACCGGGGTGGACGTAGCAGTAGCCGTCGGAATTGGGGTCTGGGTGTGGGTGGGAGTGGCCGTGAAGGTGGGGCGGAATGTCGCTTGGGCGATCATCATGACAGGGGGCGCCACATCAGCCACCGATGCCTCTTGGGCCAAGCTGGAGCGATTCAGCACCACATAGATCAGGGCCACAATCAGACACAAGGCCACGATGGCCAGGCAAACTACCACCACCTGCCAAAACCGCCTGGCCCGGGGCTCTGCTGGCGCGATGGGAGGGGCGACGGTAACCTCCTCCGCGTCCACCCCCTGTGCCAGCACCTCCGAATCAAGGGTCGGCCTCAGATCCGCGATCAGCGTCTCCACAGCCGAAGGCGGCGCTATCGGGGTGGGAGATTCAGCAGGCAAAACCATCGTTTCCGATTCGGGCTCTGGCGGGGCGCCCTCCCACAGGTCCTCGGACGCAGGAGCAGGCGTGGGGATCGCCTGACTCGCCTCCAGAGCCGCCAGCCCCTTCTGAGCCGTCATGTTGTGGGGGTTGATGGCCAACACCCGGCGCAGACAATGCGCCTTGGCTGGGTTCGATTCGACCACAGCGCTCAACCACAGCCAGGCCGTCTCCGAACGGGGATTGCGCCGGATGGCTTCGGCCAGCATCTGTTGGGCGAGGGGAGCATCCCCCGCCTTTGCCGCGCGGATACCTCCATTCAGCCAGTCCTGTTGCTCGGTCATGATCCTACTCGCTTGGCCGGTCTCCCAGCCTTTTGCGCCATAATGAGCAGGGGCAACAAGGCCCCCACTCCCGAAAGGCTCGCTACAGCTACTCGAGCCATCCACCCCTCTTGGGGCCAAAACGCCCATGATCCAGGGGGAATCGCACCCAACGCATAGAGGATGTAGCCAACCATCCCCCCACACACGGCCAGCAGCCCGCACCGCACGCGGGCCGTTCTCGTACGACGGCGACTTTCCAAAAGGGGCAAGGCCAGCCAGGCTATCAGAAGAGAAACCCCTACAGCCAATGCCAGATCCAGGCCGTCTGCGCCCCCATCTGTACCCGCCTCCGAAGGCGTCGAGCCCGGCCCGGTCGGTGTAGCCGTTGGAGCCAGGGTTGGGCTGGAAACAGGCACGACAGGAGTCCGAGTGGCTATCGTAGGGGACGGCGTGTTCGTGGGGCCCGGGGACGGAGTGGGCGCAGGGTTCACCACGATTGAAGGCGCTTTTGATTGGCGCGCCTCTCCGCTTTCCACCCAAAACCTCACAGTACCTGGTTCATTGACCACAAAGGTGGTCTCGGCCATCCCGTCCACCGTCTCGGCCGCGTGGGGCGGAAGGTAGGCTCCATCTTGATACTCGGCGTGAAAGGTGACCTGCGTGCCATCGGCCACCCGATACCCGTTGCGATCCAGGATCGGCCCAGCCCGCAACGGCACATGAGCCGGCGCAGTCAGGGGCTGGCCTCCGGGTTGCTCCACGAAGGCCAAGGGGATCTCTTGCTGGGGACTGGCCGACAACTGCTTCTGAAGCGAATAATTCACCCCTACCACATCCACCGGCGATGCGCCACGGGGCACAAATTCGCCAAACAGCGCCCGCACCGCGGCCATCACAAAGGGGTCCGTCTTGCCATAGGCTACCAGGTACAGATCAAGCTTGCTGATCTCGGTCGTATCCAAATAGTAGGGCGCGTTAAAAGCCAATACAACCAGTCGGGTATCGTAAACGGCGCTGAGCCCCATATTCAGGAAGCGCTTCACTGCGTCCGAATTGGGTCCTTTCACCAGGTTCAGATCCTGTTGGGCAAACAGGACCCAATCTGCCTCCTCGAGCAAGGGTCCAATCGGTTGCTCCGTCTCCTCCCCAGCCAGGTGTTTGACAAGCTGGCCAAAGGGCAGGCTGGTGATATCCTCGCGGCCGATCTGTCCGGTCCCTGCCGGTCCATAGATGCGGACCATGGCTTCTTCCACTGCCGTCTGGCTCAGGGGGGAAAAGGTTGGGCACTGCTCAGTAAAACACTCGCGCACCGGTCGAGAGTCGGTGAAAATCACCATCTTTTCGCCGCGCCGCGGCGCGGCAGGCTGGGCATTGGCATCCGGATAGAGCAGGGTAATGGCCTGGTTGGCAATCCGCTGTGTGACTTCCAGCCCCAACCCGCAAACCTGCAAAGCAGCCGGGGGATGGACACGCACGGCGGCCAAGGCGAACTCGGGGTACAGCTTGAGCTTGAGGCGGAGAATTCGGATCACCGCCTCGTCGACCCGTGCCGCAAACTGGGGGTTAGATTGATACTCCTCGCGGAAAAAGGCGATGGTGTCGCGAATATTGCGGAATTGCTGGGCCCACACATTGTCCAAGTCAAACTCGGATAGCAGCAACAGGTCGTTGCCCGCCAAAAACGCTTCCTTGGCAATCCGTCGATGGGGAAAGGTGCTGAGGGTTGGGTCAAAGTACTTGCGGACGGCAGGCACACCCAGGCTATCGGAGACCATCAAACCATCGACGCGCCACTCGGAAAACGCGGGCATGTCGAGAATCGCGCCCATGCCGTCGGGCGCAAAGCTGATGGGCGCCGTGTACTGCCGCACATCCCCCTGAATCCCCCGATAGCGGATGTGCGATGACATCAGGGCATCGGTCACCCCCTCCTCATCCCCCGTGAGGTCGGTTACGGCAGAAAACGGCGCCAGCTCGACCTGGGCCAGCTCCTCCAACAACTTGTCCACTGTGGCTACCTCTTCATCAGGCAAGCGATCCGAACCGCCGTGCCCGGGGAAATGCTTGGCCACCGTGGCCACCCGGCCCCCACTGCCTTGGTGCACGCCCTCAATATACGCCCGCCCCATTTGCCCAACCCACCAGGGGTCGCCGCCAAAGGTGCGCGTGCCAATATCGCCCTGCCCGGTGCTGCGCGGCTTGTCCAGCACGTCTACCACAGGCCCCAAAAGCAGATTGACGCCCATGGCTGCCAGTTCCAAGCCGACGATTTGCCCGATATCCCGGGCATTTTCGGTTTTCCAAGTCGCGCCGATGGCCATAGCATTGGGCAAGGGGGTCGTGCCGCCGGTAATGCGCGTATAGGGGTAGCCATCGCCCTCGTGGTCGATGCCGATGAACAAGGGCACTGGCGCCCCACGGCTCATCGACAGGGATTGTAGGGCATTGGTCAGCTCGGCCACCTGGCGCGGCGTCTCGGGTCCGTTCGTGAAATTCGAGTTGGCCGCCAAAAGAACCACGCCCCCCACCCGATCCTGAAGAATCAAAGTGGCAATATCGCCGTCTGGGTCTAAATTGTTGCCCACAAAGGTGACCAGGAACAACTGGCCCACCCGCTCCGCCACCGTCATACTGGCCAACAGGGCTTCGGCCTGGGCGCCCGGCTGCTGGGCATGCACGGGGCGGGCGGGCAGCAACATCGCCAACAGGACCAATCCCCGGACGAGCGCGGCGACCGAGCGCGACCGTTTCGGGCTTTTATCAAAATGATGCGTGTTCGCGAAAGAACATCCCTGGTTCATGACGCTCTCTATTATACATCAAAACACTAGAAATCACAAGGGATGGTATAAATTCTTACGGGGTGGGATCCCTCTGTTCTCAAACACCCATCCAGAATGGGAAAGGGGGAAATCGCGGCGTCGGCAGGCAGGGGGCTACTTCTGGCGCTCGTACAGGCCCCGGCGAGCGTTGAGGCGCACCTGCCACAGGTCGCGGAGCATGCCAAAGGTGTCTTTGACGGGGCTGATCTTACTCTCCTGCCCATAATACCAGGTTACAGGCACCTCGGTGATCTTGTAGCCAAACCGGAGGGCCACGAACAACAGCTCTACGTCAAACCCCCATCCCTCGATGGTCTGGAAGGGAAAGATCTCGCGGGCCACTTCACGACGAAAGGCCTTGAATCCGCACTGGGTATCCTGAATGCCCGGCACGGCGACAAGCTGTACCACCAGATTGTAGACGCGGCCCATCAGGTGCCGGTAAAAGGGCTCGTTGATGCGCCGGGACCCTTTGGCCTCGCGAGTGGCCACAGCCAGGTCGTAGCCTGCCATTTGGGGCGGCAAGAACTTGCGGATCTCCTCAATGGGCACTGCCAGATCGGTGTCGCTGATGAACAGGTACTCCCCCTGACCCTCGGCAACCCCGGCCTTGACAGCGGCCCCTTTGCCCCCATGGGGATTGCGGATCAGTCGGATGAAGGAGAAATCCTGGGCCCACTGTTCTACAATGGCAGCGGTGGCGTCGGTACTGCCATCGTCCACGACGATGACTTCCATTGGATCGGCCTGGTCGCGGACAAAGGCGGACACCTTTTGGAGGCAGGCGGGCATGCGGCGCTCTTCGTTCCATGCCGGTATGATGATCGATGCGAGAGGTCGACTTTTGTCCAAAAGCTGCCCCTTTCTGGCAGGGTATCCGACGGCGAAATAATACACCGTCCCACGCAGTTTGTCAACCACGTTTGCCGTGGTCGCCTGGCCAATCGCATCTGGATCAGCAGCGATGCGAGAGGTAGGCCTGGTTGATCATTTCGCACGGAAAAGTCCCTTTTTGGAGTGCGCAAGCTTGCGCAGTGATTTTGCGGCAGCAAGCTGCCGCACTCCAAAGTTTGTTTCCTCAATCAGGCATCATGGTCGCATTGATACTTCAAATGCGATTGCCCTGTGGTGGTCGCCGGGGTTGGCTATTCGGGCGGCAGGTAGCCCAAGCTGCGCAGGGCCTTGTACAGCCGGGGCAGATCCTGCTTGCGCACCAGGGCCGTTGTGGGCGAGAGCTGCTGGCCGATGAGGGATCGCGTTTCGGGTAGGGCCCGGAGTTCTTGCATCGCCCGTTCGCTCTTGGTCCGCACCAACGCCACCTCTTCCACATCCACCTGACCATCGCGTTGAGCCCACGCCTCCAGATGGCCCACCACATTGGGCGGCAAAGGCCCCTGGCTCGACTTGCGCAAAAAGGCGAGTATCTGTTCGACGCGCACCCCACGGGTCAGAGCTCGACCCACACTGCTCACCGTCAACCGATAGCGGCGCGGCGCAGCGCCCTCCCACTCGGCGAAACGCTCGACCTGAAATTGCGTATAGAGGCTGGCAGCATCCGGGAGTTCAACGGTGAAATCCGGTCGGATGAGGATGGGTGCAGAAGGCAGGGGTTCGGCGGTATCCGGCGCCAGACCCAACAAGCGAGCCCCCGACTCGGTCAGGCGGCAGGCAGCGTCGGCCCCTATAGCCGCCCCCAGGGGGGCCCGTTCGACGATGCCCAACCAGTATAAAGGACCCGTGAGCAGATCGACCAGAAAGGCGCCTTCCACCCGATCCCACGACTCAAAGCCCGAAAGGTAGGCGCGGGTTTCCGCATCCCGAATATACCAACCGACATAATCGCCGTCGGGTCGCTGAAAGTCGGGATCGACCTCTTTGACGGCTGCCACAAAAGAGGCGACCGTCCACCAGGCATCCGGCGGCACGCGGGCCAGCAACTCTAGCATAGCGCGACGGGTGGATAGAGGGTCGTTTTGCCAGCGGCCCGCCTCATCGCACATCAGGCTGGGCACGCGGCAGAGATCGTTCCAGGTCGGATCGTCGCGCCAGGCTTCTTGTAGGGTGGCCCATTGGCGCGCCGGCGAGGAGGTGAGCCAACGTTTTACCGGCTGTGGATCGAGGCGCAGACACTGATCGGGGCGAGAGACCATACCCAAACGCTGGGCCAGGTGTCGCATCAACTCCAACCGCCGCTCGCCACGGTCCGTAAAGCGCGCCAGCAGCGCGGTGAGGTCCTTGCGGCCCAGGCGACCATCGGCATAGGGTCGCACATCGTGCGTCTGCACGTAGACGAGATAGACATAGAGATCGTGAACCAGCGACGGCTGGGCCTCATCCTGGCGCGCCGGTGGCGAAACGATCTCCAGGGGAAACCCAAGCGAGGGGAGGTCATCTTGCGGCAACAAGGGCGCCAGATCCACGGGCACGAAAAAGAACTCGCCCGGTGCGCCCTGTTCGGCAGAAAAAGCGCGAAAAATCAGCCCCGCGTACAAGAGTTCTTCGGTGGCATTGGCCGGTTCCTGCCAGGGCAACTCGCGCTCCAAACGACCAGGACCCATGGGGCGAACCGCGCCGTACTGCCGGGCAAACTGGGGAGCGCGCATCCGCCCTCCGGCCGCCAGCAATCGATTCAGGCCGCGGCGAGCCTGGGAGCTGAGGCGGGCCAGCGCCACCCGGATCGAAAAAGGTTCCAGGAGCGCCATCGCCAGTTGATCGGTCGCCTCCGTCTGTCGGTTCGTCGTCAGGTCGACGCCCCGGTTCTGGGCCAGGGCGCGCAACATGGCCATATCATAGTCAATCAGGAAACGGTGCAAGACATACATGGCACTTTGCTAAATACGAGACACCTTGCTATAATATCGCCCACGCGCGTTTTGGGCCGATCGCTTGCGGTTTCGCCCGCCGCGTAGGCGCCTTAGGAGAAATGAAATGAGTCAAGTTTCGCCCTCAGCGAATTCCATCGAGTCCCTTGGCGGCCTGCTCCAGCAGATTCGCCTTGGATGGCGTTTGTTCAGAGATCAGCGAGTGCCTGCCTGGGCCAAAGTCATCCCGGCTGCCGCTTTGATCTATTTGCTGTCGCCTATCGACCTCATGCCCGACATGATGCTGCCCCTCGTGGGCGGGCTGGACGATGTGGCGATTCTCTTGCTGGCGCTCAAGGCGTTCCTCGACCTCAGTCCAACCGGCCTTGTTTCAGAGCACCTGGAAGCCATCATGGGCAAGAAACGCAGGGCAGCCACGACCCGAACCGATCCCTCGGGCGAGACCATCGAGGCCCAGTACCATATCCTCGATTAGAGATCAAATCAACCCAAGGAGCATTCCATGACCGAACCACGCTATCGGCTGCCGAGCGAAGTGGCCAAACACCTACAAATCTCGCCTTCCACGCTACGCCGCTGGTCCAACGAGTTTTCCGAATTCCTATCCGATGCAGCAGGCAAACCCCACCCCGCTGAAGGCGGACAGACTGCCCACCGCCGGTACACCGATCAGGATGTCGAGTCGCTCCTGACCATCAAGGGCCTGCTGGAAGAAGGGTTGACCTACATCCAGGCAGGCCGCCGATTGGAAGCGCTTCAGTTGCGCCAGCAGGCGGATGACTGGTCGGACGATGCCCAATCTTCAGAGGTCAGGGCTTTGGGCCCCTCGCTCCGCGATGCTTCTTCGGCTGCGCCGGCCTTTACCGTACTGGCCGATACCCTGCACACGGTGGCCGATAGCCAGCAGATCCTGATGGGCAGCCAGCAGGCCAATCGTGACCTACTGACCGTCGTCCTGCAGGACAACTTTGGCCTCAAAGAAGAAAACACCAAGCTCCGCGATCGGATGCTTGAACTCGAGCGCGACCTGGCCGAAATCCGCCGAAAAGACGCAGAGCGTCACGAGGCGTTCGAGGCCCGCATCCACAAACTGGAAGAGCAACCACGGCACCAGCCCAAGCCTCACGCGACCACCCCATCCTCCTCCAAACGGTCCGGCTGTTTGGGCCAGCTCCTGGGTTCCTAACCGGACAAGCCGTCCCGCGGAGCGAACGGTCATCGCCCCGCGGGACGATCTAGAGTAGCTCCCCCACCAGGTCATACTCCATCGCCCCGGTGATGCGCACCTGCACCATCTGGCCCACCGGGAGATCCTCGCCGATCAGCACCAAGCCGTCGATTTCGGGGGCATCCCGGTAACTGCGGCCCACGCTCAAGCCCTCGCCCTGGCCCTCTATCAGGACCTCCATCGTACGTCCCACCTGCGCCTGATTCAGCTCGAAGGAGATCTGCTGCTGGAGGGCCATGAGCCGCTCCAGCCGCTCCATCTGGACCTCGTCGGGCACCCGATCTGGCAGCGCGGCCGCGGCCGTCCCCTCCTCCGGCGAGTAGAGGAACCCGCCCACTCGATCGAAGCGAACCTCAGCGACGAACTCGAGCAATTCCTGAAACTCGGCTTCGGTCTCACCCGGATACCCCAAAATAAAAGCTGTACGCAATGCCACATCGGGCATAGCGTCGCGCAAATCCGCGATCAACCGCAGGGTGCGCTCCACATTGGCCGGCCGCTTCATCCGGCGCAGCGTCTCTGGGTGGGCATGTTGAAGGGGTAGATCGACATAGTGGCAAATCCGCGGATCGCTAGCCATGATCTCGATCAGTCGTGGGCTGATGTGCCCCGGATAGGCATACATCAGCCGAAGCCAATGCAACCCTGGCCGATCGCGGCCTACCTCGCCCACGGGGGTTGCCTTCAGAATGGCCTGTATCAAGCCGGGCAAGGCATCCTGTTCGCCCCGATCGCGACCAAAAGTCGTGGTATCCTGGGCAATCAGGATCAACTCCTTGACGCCCTCCTGGACCAGTTCTGTGGCATCGCGGAGGATCTGATCGACTGTCCGGCTCCGAGCCGGCCCCTTAATGTGAGGGATGGCGCAAAAAGCACAGGGCGCGCTGCACCCATCGGCCACTTTGAGGTAGGCCGAGGCTCCCTGCCGAGCCGTTTGCGGCTCTCCATCGCCATCGTGGGCGGGGTCGTCCAGCCAGGCGCGGGGCGTCCGGCCCTTGAGGTTTGCGCCCGATCCCAGTTCGCGCACCAACTGCTCGATCTCGTGCCAGCGCCGGGTGCCCAACAGAGCGTCCACCCCGGGCACAGCGGTCGCCAACGCATCCCCCCAGTATTGGGAAAGACACCCAGCCGCGATCAGCACCTGGTGGGCTCGTTTCTTGCGGGCCAACTCTCGCAGCTCACTCAAAGATTCGTCCCGCGCATCCTCGATAAAGCCGCAAGTGTTGACGATCAACACCTGGGCCTTTTTCGGATCGGTAACGGCCACATGGCCCAGCCGTCTGAGCCTGCGCTCCATCCCCTGGCTATCCACCAGATTCTTGGGGCAGCCCAAGGATCGTACATAAAATCTCACAATTTGCATCCCCAGCGGCAAAGTAAAAATAGCAGGGTCGCCAGCCCCGGGCTCAGTGTACCACGGGGAGGGGCGCTTGTCAAAGCCTTTGCGCGACTCAACCCCCGCCGCCGTTTGGAGCGCCAGGCCGCGTCAGAACGGCGACAACCAAGCGTAGGGTAGTCGTGTAGCTTCCATCCAGCAGAGCCAAGAGGACTGTGGTACAATCCAACCAATGAAGTAGCATGGCCCATGGCGGGCGAGCAACCTCAAGCCAGGGACTATGATCGAATAGAACCCACACGCAACGAGGACATCATGGGCCATGCACCATTTGTAATCTCTTCTCCTCCTTTTTGATTGAGAGCCAAGGGTTCGGGGCCACCCTTGGCTCTCTTGATCTCCCCAGACTATGCAGGCTCTGCTGCCGATCTCCAAAAGCCTCTCGATCCTCAACAGATCCGCCCACCCCACGATGGGCGCACCATACTTTACCATACGCAGCGGCCCCTGATCCATCCCAGGGCAAACGCATTTATCGCATCAGTTGGATAATGATACCTGGTTGAGAAGAC
>CAYVLO010000039.1:0-13448 GCA_964452125.1 uncultured Anaerolineaceae bacterium
AAGCCCAATACCGCGTCACGGCGACCGAGGCGCAAGAGGTGGAGTATTCGATTGAGTATGTCTTTCGCTAGTTCGGGCAAGCCTGGCTCGCCCACCGATCCGGCAACCGAGTATCGGCCCGCCACCTGGCGCCTGATTCTCCACGGCGCCCAAGACGGCGCCACCAACATGGCCATCGACGAGGCCATTCTGTCGGCTGTGATCGAGGGAAGCAGTCCGCCCACGTTGCGCTTTTACGCCTGGTCGCCGCCCTGCCTCAGCCTGGGGCGCAACCAGCCCTTGGCCGAGGTCGACCTTGCTGCCTGCCGGGCTCATGGCGTGGATGTGGTGCGCCGGCCCACGGGGGGCCGGGCCATTTTGCACACCGACGAATTGACCTACTCCGTGACCCTGCTTCAGAGCGATCCGCGGGCCACCGGCGACGTGGTAGACAGCTATCGCCGCCTGAGCGAGGGATTGATGGCCGGGCTGTTGCCCCTGGGCGTGGGCGCCGCTCAGGTGACCGGGCAGCACAACGCAGGACTGCCGCCCACTCCGGTCTGCTTTGAAATGCCCTCCAAATACGAGATCGCCGTTGGTGGCCGAAAATTGGTGGGCAGCGCCCAATGGCGGGCCAGGGGAGGGGTGCTTCAGCACGGAAGCCTGCCCCTGCACGGCGACCTGGCGCGCATTGTGGATTACTTGCAGTTCGACGACGATCGGCGCCCAGCCCAACGCCACCTGGTTCGGGCGCGGGCTCTGACGCTGGCCGAAGCCCTGGGGCGCGTGCTGACCTTTGACGAGGCCGCCCAGGCGATGACCGAAGGATTTGCCCGCGCCCTGAGACTGAATCTGGTGCAGGGCCACCTCACCGAGCGCGAGCAGTCTCATGCAGCCGAGCTGCGCCGCGAGCGTTACGGGGCCGAGAGTTGGACGGCTGACAGTTGACAGATAGTTGGCAAAAGCCGGAACTATTGGACACGAGCAAGAACTTGGCCCCTTGGGGGTGGGAGTAGGATCATGCACGTGGGCATTTGCACCATCGAATTACGCCTCCCCGGCAACAGTTCGCTCAAAGGAAAACGCAGCATCATCAAGTCGATTGTTACCCGGGTCAGCCGCGAGTTCAATGTCTCCATTGCCGAGGTGGACGCCCAGAATCAATGGCAGCGCGCGGTTCTGGGGGTGGCGTGTGTCTCGGCCAGCGCCAGCTACGCCCACGGGCAATTGGAGCGCATTGTCCAATGGCTCGAGTCGAACCGGCCCGATCTGATCCTCCTGGGCTACGAGATCGAATTCCTCTGAGTTGAATCAGATGTGCCCGATGGGATCACCAGACGCGATCCTGGGTGTATTTCCGCAGATAACCCAAGGCTTTGCTATTTTCCCCGTCCATGATAATCTCCAGGAATTGGCCGTCGGTGACGGATGGGACGTCGATCACCCGGAGATAGTCGACGTAAGGCTCGGCATCGGGGAGAAGGTCGGTCAACACGTTCGGCGAATTGCGCAGAAAATCCCAGTGAAAGAAATTGCCGGCCTCGTCGGGATAGAGGGCCAAAGGGTAGATGTTCGTCTCAACCAGATCCTGGAAAAAGTGGGTGCCGTAGGAAGCCTCCGGCGCCGATCCTCCGTCCGATAGCGCAATTTCGATCAAGGCTGCCGTGTGATAGATATCGGCATAGGTGACCTTGACCCCCAGATCGGCGTTGACGCTGCCCCACCGGCCCGGCCCCATGAGAACAAAGCTTTTTTCCCCGAGAATCTGATTCAGCTTGCCCACCAACCGCGCCAGTTGCAGCCTCGTCGCTTCGTCGGCAATGCGATTGTACATTTTGGGGTCCACAAACACGATGGTTCGAACGTGTTGGATGCGTCCATGGGGGACCAGGCGGTCGGCCGTGAACAGGATGTCCTGGGGCGATACGGCAGTGGGCACCTCCACAGCCTGACCCCATTCGTGGCTGGCCTGAGGCCTGCACTGGAGAAGATGCACCTGAAATTCGGGCTGGGGGTAGTTGGGCACGATTTCGGCGGTGAACTCGACATCGACGTGGCAGCCAAATCGCGCCTCCAGCGTCTTGAGGATCGTCTTCATCAGGGGCACGAACCGAGTTCGCGTCAATAGGTTCTCAAAGGTCAGCACCAGATCTTGGGGCGAAAGGCTTGGATCGTAGGCCATGGGCGCCTGGATATAGTCGCCCCGGTCGACAGAGACCAGGTAGCGGGCAGCGGGATAGTCCATACTCAGCAGATCGGTGGCCGGCAGGGTCTGGAATTCGTTCTGGGCCAGGTTGATGACGTCCACATAGTGCTGAGAATAGCGCCGGAGCTGCGGAGCACCTACCACCGGTCGCAGGTTGGGATGGCTGAGGGCCACCATGCGGGCATAGTCGTTGGACAGCCGGTCCACGGCCCGGGTGCCCATTCCCCACACCAGGCGTAAGAATCCATCCTCCCGCCGGATCTTGGCCGTCCAGCGGAACGGGTTGTAGCTAAAAGCGACACCAGCGAGGGTCGGGAAGAAATAATCCCCGTGCCGCTCGCCCTGGACCTCTTGGAGGAGGATCGCCATCCGTTCATCATAATCCAGAAGGCCCATTTTCTGTCGGTAGAACAGGGCATTGGGGTTATAGACGCTGGCATAGACCAGGCTAATGGCCTTGAGCAGGAAGGCCAGGTTCTCTTCCGGCGATCCCTGATTGGGGCAGAAATAGCTATCGTACTTGCCGGCAAAGGAGGTGCCAAAGTTATCCTCCAAAAGGCTGGACGAGCGTACGATCAGGGGCCGGTTGCCCACCTTGGCCAGTATGCCCCGCAGGCCCTCCACGATCTCTTCGGGGAAGCGCCCCTTTTGATACTCTTCGCGGATGTGGGGGTATTCCGACTCGATGGTTTCCCGAGATTTGTATTTCTGATCGACAAAGTGGGCCAGGTCGTTGGCAGCGACAAAGTCGTAGGACACATCGGCGCCAATGAAATAGGATTCGGGTAGGACGATGTGGCTCTTGAGGTCGATCTCCTGGTTGGATTCCTCAAGGTTCAGGATCTTCCAGGCCAACATCATGCCCGCGGCCTTGCCGCCGATCTTGCCCCGGCCAATGCGCCTGCGGCGGATGGCCTGCAAATCGGCGATGGTGAACAGATCTTTGGCAATGCCCACAAAGCCCAACTGGTCGCTGATCAACCCTTTGGTCAATACGACGACGATCTCCCGGTGGTGGTGCTTGACGCGGGCGTATTGATCGGGCGGCAAGGCCTCATATACCTCGCCTCGGGAAAAGAGCATGTCCCAGGGCGCCAGTTCGGGGTTGAACGTGAGGATTACCTTGTCCTGGGGCACGCGCTTGGCGAGCACTTCTTTGACAATTCGCTCAAACAGGCTGTGGGGCAAGTTGTGGGCAAAGTAAAAGTCAGTGAGGTTGTCGCGAAAGTGGGCTATCCGCTTTTGCCAGAGGTCGGCCGATTCCTGAGAAACCGGATCCTTGAGCCCCTCGCGCTCCTGGGAAAGCATGGCCTTGTGCTTCACCTCGCGCTCCAGGTCGCCCGGCGAGATAATCCCCCGGGCAAAAAGCTCGCGGCGCATGCGCTCGCGGATGGTGGGCGCCAGAATCGGATACTGGGTGATCTCCAGATAGATCCGCAGCACCTTGGGCGTTTCTTGAGGTTCAAAGATCGCCATGCCTGACCTCCTGGCTTTGGGTGGCATTCGTGTCTGGGAAGAAACAAGCACCATCCGGGCGATGGTGCTTGTCGTGTCTGGCTTTTCTGGTAGCGGATACGGGATTCGAACCCGTGTCTCTGCCTTGAGAGGGCAGTATCCTAGGCCCCTAGACGAATCCGCCTGGCAGATGGCGCTATTGTACCAACGGCCCCCAGAATTGTCAAATCAAGTCAATCCCATGAAAAAAGCCCACCCCGGCCAAACATGTGGCCAGGGCGGGCATTGGAGGGGAGGCCCACCAAAGGCGCTCGAGTTTCTCATTCGTGTTGGATTCCGTTGGGGAGAATCGCGCCCTTCAGAGAGCGGACGCGAGCGAGTGCCTTGGCGTGAACAATGGCGCCTTCTAAATTCGCGCCGTCCAGGGTGGCATTGTCCAGCCGAGTCCAGCGCAGGTACACCCCCCGGAGGTTGGCGCCCGACAGATCGGCTCCCGACAGATCGGCCATGCTCAGGTCGACGGTCTCCAGGATGGCCTGAGAGAGATTGGCGTCGCTCAGGTTGGCCCAGGTCAGATTGGACTCACTCAAATTGGCCGCCTGGAGATCGGCCCGACGGAGATCGGCTTTGATCAAGGTGCTCCGCCGAAAATCCCGTTCCCCCTTATTGTATCGTACGATCAGATCTTGTGCATTCATGTTCAAATCCCATTGCATTGCGTGACCCGTCCTATCCTGTCTGTGGCGATCCTCCGTCATGGTTGGATGATTCTTCACCATTCATATTCTAACATGGGGATGTTACAGGGCATATTACACTTTTCTCTACCAGTTTTGGGTAGGAAAACGAGCGCGAGGGCTATGGGGTCTCGACCGTGACGGCGGTATCCAACAGAATCGGTTCGCCCAGCCGCTGGCCAGTGGGAGGGTCATAGAACCCGACTTTTAGTCGGTATGGGCCCGCGGCCATGCCAAACGGGAGCTGGAAGTTATGGGGATCGGTCACAAATTCGCCCGGCAGCCAGCCCAGAGTGGGCAGCGGCTCGAGGGTCGATCCGGGCGTCTTGTCATCCTGGGTGACGATGGTTCCTGCACCGTCGATCAGGTGGACAAAGACCCGGTAGTTTCGGTCGGGGGTGTCCAGCGCGTGCCAATGGAGCGTTATCTCCAACGACGACCCGGGCGCGTACTCTTGGACAGGCAGATCGTAACCGACCAGCTCGACCGAGGAGGCGAACCGGGCCCTTTGGGCTTTTTCAGGGGAGGTTGGCTCCATGCGGTGCGCCCGACTCGCCACCTCAACCGGCATCAGCGTCAGGGATGTTTGACCCCGTTTTTCGTCTACGAGAGCGCCATCGGCTGCCCGCACCAGGCTGAGCGCCAGGTCGTAGCGGCCAGGCGCGACGGTTGCCGGGATATACAAAGCGTGGGGATCCCGCACCAGCTCGCCGGCTTTCCACCAGGCCGTGGGATAGGCGCCCGCCACCGGCTTTTCGGTCAACGACACCTGTACAACGCCCTCGGCATCCAGGAGCTGGAGGCTGGGCAGCCAGTCCTCCCCTGGATCGGTCAGGACTTGCCAGAAAAGCTCCACCTCGATCGCATCGCCCGGGACGACGGACGAGCCGGAGCCAGAAAAGCCGAGGAGGCGGAGGCGCCCGCCCCAATCGGCTGGACGCTCGTAGTCGAACTCTAACGCCTCTACCGGAGGCCAGGTGCTCGGTCGCACCACCTGAACGGTTCCCAGGATCAGCTCGCCGCCGCTGCCCCCGGGAAAAGTCACCGGCAACACCTGGACATCGTCGGCGCGATAGACGCGCAGGGTCACCTGATACTCGCCCGGCGGTGTGCCGGCAGGGATCAGGAGCCCGTATTGGTCGGGGAGGATCTGGTGCGGCGGCCACTCGGCAAAACTGCTGCTGCCGCCGCCCGGGGCGCTGTCGCGCTGCGCCCACACCCGCCCGGCGCTGTCCGTCAGGCGGAGGCCCACCTGGTAGGGGTCGGGGGGCGTCTCGTCCAGCCGCCACCACAGATCGATGGGCACCACGCCCCACCCCGCCTGTCGCTCGCCTGCCCCCAGGGCCGCGTTCTCCAGGGTGAGCCAGCTTCCGAACTCTGCGGTCACATCCTGGGGCTGGGTTTGCCCGGCGACATACAGCGAGAGGACGGTGTGGGCCCCAGACCACTCGCGCAGGGCCGGGTAGGCTTGCTCGGTGAGATGGGTCTCGATGGGGATTTCCAAAACGCGGCCCATGGCCTGGTGGGCCGGGAACCAGATCCTGTCGTGCTCTCTCAGCAGCCGATCCAGGTCCGAGGCCATGATCGCCGGATTGTCAGCCCAGATCTGCCGCTCTTGGGGCACCACCTCGCGAGGGGTCAGCACCAGGGCGGGTCGGCGGGCATCGGGTAGATAGGCCTGAAAATAGCCCACCTGCCAGGGATGGACACAGAGGATGGCGTCGGCGGGTTGGGCCAGGGCGCCCACCCGTTCGGCCACCGGGCGGTAGTCGTCGTCGGGGTAGCGGGGTGTCGTGTAGAAAGCCACCAGAGAGACGATCGCTGCCAGCACCAGGGTTGCCCCGGCCAACCCGGCCAACCAGCGCCGACGACGCCCCAGGGCCTGCAACCCGGCGACGAACAGGAGCAGGTACGTGGGCAGGGTCAGGAGCAAAAGCCGCTCGCCGCGGAGCGGGGTAAAGGGCAGTAGCTGATTCAGGACAAAGCCACACAGCAGAGTGCACAGAAAAACGATCAGGAGAAGGACCGCAACCCTGCCGAGATGGAAGGGTGCGCCCGGCAACGATGGGCGCAGCCTGCACCGCACCCCCAGCCCAACCAGCGCTGCCAGGAGGAGTAGCAAAGGCAGCAAGCCCAGCCACCAGACGTCGGTCAGCGGCCCTTCGGCGTGCCCCCAGCTCAGCGCCGCCAGATGCCGCCCGATGTAGGTCGCCAGGCCCATGGGCGCATCCCCTTCGACGCCCACCTTGAACTGGACGTAGGTGAGCAGCTTGCCCCCGGCGTACCACAACCAGGGCAGAAAGAGGGCGAGCACGGCAACCTGGGCCGCTAGCCAGCGGGCGAGGTTGCGGAGGGAGCGCCCCGCGCCCCACCAGCGCACCAGCATCATGAGGTTCAGGCCCAGCAGGAGAAAAGCGGCATAGTATTGGGTGTGCAACGCAGCGGCCGCCGCCAGCACATAGCCCCCCCAGATCGGCCCTTGCCCATCGGCCTGGTCGGGCTGCCAGCAGAGGGCGAAATAGAGGGCTGCCAGTCCCAGCAGCGTGATCAGGCCGTACATGCGCACTTCTTGGGAATAGTAGATGTGAAAGGGGGCAATGGCCAGGAAAAAGGCGGCCAGCAGACCGCCCCGCTCGCCCATCAGGCGCCGGCCGGTGGCGTACACCACGGGCACGGTCAGGACGCCGATCAGGACCGACAGCAGCCGGACTGCCACCACACCCGATCCCCAGACGCCCAGCCAGAGGTGGAGCATCAGGTAATAGAGGGGCGGGTGGATGTCGACGGCCGTCAACTCGAGCAGGCTGCGGAGGTCGGTCGTGGCGAAATAGAGGCTCCAGCCCTCATCCCACCACAGGGGCTGAAAGGTGAGGCCCACACACCGCAGCCCCAGCGCGAGCAGGACCAACGCCCATACGATCCTCTGCCTCGGGTCGACAGAGGGCGCTCGCTGGGTGGCCTTGGAAGGAGGTGGATTGGACGCGTGCATGGGTCAAGTATACCACATCTCCGAGCGGGAGAAAAACGCCCCGAGCTTGCGTTGCAGGACCCTGTCAGGCTCGCCGCCCTCGGAGACGGGGCGGCCACAACGTTCGCGCGGGATCTGACGATCCCGCGCCGTTTACGGCGGCCACGTGCGTTTTCGGAATGTGGCGCCCCTACCCGATCGGCGAGCCAAGTTTTGGAGTGCGCAAGCTCAGCTTGCGCCGCGAGTTGCGCTCGCGCAACATGCGCGGCACCAAGGTGCCGCACTCCAAAGGCTCCGCGAGCCTCGCGGCCCCATTCGTGGGGCGCAGAGCCATCCCCCTGCGTTCTGGATGGGCAACGGGCCCCGGCCCAGTTCGCGACTCAGACCTGGCGATGATAGACGGCGACCTTGTAGCCGAACTCGGTCTGACCGCTGGCCCGCACGGCATCCCCCGCCTGCTTGCCCCACAGGAACTCGAGCACCGTCACGGCCTCGTCGGCAGCCTGGAAGCGCCACACCGTATCGACCACCGTGCAGGAAAATCCCCGAGATTCGAACCAGGCCGGCCATTGCTCACACTCGGCCTCCCGCGCCGTCCACACGTTGGACAGATCGTCGCGGCCATAGTTCTGCACCACGAGCAGGTCGCCGCCCGGTCGGAGCACCCGTTCCACTTCGCGCAAGCCAGGTTCGCTGCCCGGCCCAAAAAAGTAGGACCAGGTGGCATAGGCCACGTCCACTGCGCTCTCGCCCAAGGGGATCGCTTCGACGTGGGCCGGGAGGATGGTCACGTTGGTGGCGCCGCTGGACCGCACCCGCCCGCGCAGCAGCGACAGGGCCGTGACATCGGGTTCGAGGGCATACACCTGCGACGCCAGCCGGGCATAGAGGATGGTCCGATCGCCCACCCCTGCGCCGATATCCAGCAGTTCCCGCCCGTGGAGGGGGGCCAGGGCCTGCATGGCGGCCGGGATCCGCTCCTCGGGATCGATGGCCTGGGCCATCAAAGTGAATAGTTCGATCTCTTGCGGACCCCAAAAGGGGATCACTTGCCGTTCACTCATAGGGATTTCCTTTGCGGCAAAATAGTGAGCAGATCCGAGACCCGGTTCAGCAGCAGACAATCGGCTTCGGGAAAGATCTGGTGGGGATCCAGGAGCACAGGGGTCAAACCTGCCTTCCGCGCACCAACGACGTCGGCCCAGTAATTGTCTCCAATGTACAGGGATTGATGCGCTTGGGCTTCCATCTGCTCCAACGCAGCGGTAAAGATGCCCGGCTCGGGTTTCAGGATGCCCACTTCGCCCGAGGCCAGGACCAGATCGAACCGGGATCGCAATTCCAGTTCGTCCAGCAGTTCGTAAAAGTTCTCGACATGTTGACGGTTGGTGACGAGGCCCAACTGGTAGCCCCGCCGGCGCAATTCGGCCAGGGTGTGGCACCCGTCGGCAGGGCAGGTGTACCCATGTTCGAAATCGGCCAATCGAGCCATCGCCTCGGGGACCAGGCGATCCCAATCGCCGACCACCCCCATAGAATCCAGCATGTGGCGGACAAAGTGGCGCCAAAAATCCTCCTGCGACAGACCTTCGATTCGCTCGCGGATCGTTGGATCGACAAAGTACTCGTGCCGCGCGCGCCGACCTCGTTGCTCCGCCTCGGGAGTCGGGGGCTGGCCGATTTCCGAGCAAAAGTCGCAGAGTACGTCAAAGCTGTCTGGCTCTTGAAAGACAAGGGTGCCGTCAAAGTCAAAAAAGACCGTTTGAACAGGCGCCTTGAGCGGTGTGTGTGGGTCCTGGTCAACCATGCAGGTGTGTTCCTCTAGCCGCGCGCGGCCTTGATCAGGCGGTCGATCTCCGAGACACGGGCTTGCTGCGCTTCCCAATAGTCCTGGTGGCGCTGGGCTTCGAGTTCCTTCAGCGTCTTGCCTTGCTGCTCGATCCAGGTATAGTATTTCAGGTTGTGCCAACGGTTTCGCGCCTCGCGCGTGGCCTCGCTGATCCAATCCAACTTTTGTTTGTGAAAGATGCTCACCAGGCGAACCGCAGCTTCGATCTCGTCCATGGGGCCATAGGTCTCGGTCATCTGGTCCATCACCGAGTGGTAGCGGTCGATGGCGTCCGTCAGGATGGTGACGATGACGTCGTCCTTGCCCAGCCCGTACCACTTGGCCGTTTTGATGGCGCCCAGGACGTTGCACACGCCGCTGATGCCAAAGATCTGGGACCATTTCTGGACCTTGTCCTCGGGCAGGCCGTAGCGATCGATCATCGTCTTCCAGCCGGCCTCCTCGACCAAAAGCTGCAACCCCATCTTGCTTTCGATGTCGTCGACGCACATGATGGCGTCCATGTTCATGACGTTATGGATCCAGGTGACGTGCTTGTCGCCAATGCCCTGGATATCGTGCCCGCCATAACCGTTCCAATAGACTGTGGGACACTGGACCGGCTCCACACCGACGATCTTGTGGTCGGGCCAGACCTGCTTGAGGCGGTCGCCGGCGGCGATGGTGCCAGCGCTGCCCATGGCCGATGTAAAGGCTGCGATCTTGCCATTGCCGATGCCCTGTTCCTTGAGTTCGGCTGCCAGCTCGACAATGGTGTTACCAGTGACGTAGTAGTGAAAGCGATAGTTGCCCATCACCTCGAACTGGTTCAGGATCCGGATGCGCTCTGGATCGGCGGCCTTGAGTTCGGCGCACTTGTCATAGATTTCCTTTACATTGCTCTCACAGCCGGGGGTGAGCACCAGATCGGCGCCGTAGCGGCGCACCAGGTCAAAGCGCTCGCGGCTCATCTCCTCGGGGAGGATGACAATCGAGTCGAAATTCATGCGGCAGCCCACCCAGGCCCCGCCGATGCCATAGTTGCCCGTGCTGGGCCACACCAGGCGATGGATCGTGGGATCCACCTCGCCCGTCAGCTCCTTTTCGATGAGCACCGAATAGGTGGCGCCCACCTTGTGGCTGCCGGTGGGCAAGTCCTTGGCATAAAGGACGACGATGGGGGCCTGGACACCCGTCAACTCGGGCGGAAGGACCTCGTAGCGGATCTGGTTATCGTAATCGCGCCAGCTAATATTGTACAGGTTGATGGGGTCCAGGGGATCGATCTCCATCATGTCTCGCGCTCGGGCTCTGACCGCTGGATCGATCAGCCATGGATGGTTCATCTCTTCAAAGGTTGGACCGACAATCAATTTCGATTGAGACATGGGCCACTCCCTTATGGGTAACAGATTTTGCGCCTGTGGTGATTTCGGCAGACTGGGATATTGTAGCATTGGCAGGGGTGGATGTCAAAAGGGCATTCAACCATAGGGCCTGGCCGATTTGACAGAATCTGCGATCGGACTAGACTATGACCCTGGTCAACTTTGAATGCCGGTCATAAAGAGGTCCAAATGGAAGAGTCCCTGTCTCGACGGGAGCGAAAAAAACTGGAAACCCGGTCGGCCTTGATGGAAGCCGCTCTGTCCTTGTTTCGGGAAAAGGGCTACGATCAAACGACCGTGGAAGAGATTACCGAGCAGGCAGACGTGGCCAAGGCCACCTTTTTCAACTATTTTCCCTCCAAGCAAGCCCTGGTGGGCGAACTTGTGGCCTGGCGCACGGAACAACTGCACGAAACACTCCAGGTGGAGCAGGGAGCAACCGATAGCCCCATGGCCCAGTTCAAAGGTCTTTTTCACCGCTTCCACGGAGAGATCCTCAAGGACTGGCCTCTCTTTCAGCAGGGCATGGCGGCCCAGTTGGGTCCGCCCAGGCCTCCGTGCAAGCGTGGCCCGCGGCGACTGACGGGCATCCTCGCCGACCTGATCCGCAGCGCCCAGGCCTGTGGCGAGGTGCGGGCCGATGTGGAACCCGAATGGGTGGGCCATCTGATTTTGATGGCCTATCTAAGTCGCTTTGGAGCCAGCTTGCACGAGCAAGGAGCGGTGCCGCCCGCGGATGAATCGGAGCGCATCGTAGATCTTTTCATGGACGGCCTGGCCGGACCCACTTGGAGGCGACTATGAAGTCATTGATGAGGGCGTTGGGATATCTAAAAAAGTATTGGCTGCTGGCCGTGGGTCTGTTTGCCAGCCTGTTGCTGGCCTCTGCCTTGAACCTGGCTATCCCCGCCCTGACGCAGCAGATCATCGACAATGGCATTGTGGCCGGGTCGTGGAGCTTTATCCTGTATGGGGCGTTGGCCATGGTAGGGGTGGCTCTGCTGCGCGCCCTGTTTTCCTTCCTGCAAGGGTTTTGGGCGGCCAAGGTTTCGCAGAACGTGGCCTATGACCTGCGCAATGCCCTGTACGAAAAGATTCAGAACCTGTCCTTTGGCTACCACGACCGCGCCCAGACCGGGCAGCTTTTAACCCGCGCCACCAGCGACGTGGATCGGGTGCAGGGCTTTGTTGGCAGCGGGTTCATGATGTTCATCACCGCCGTGATCATGATCGTCGGCAGCCTGTTCCTCCTCTTTTCCCTGGATTGGCAGTTGGCCCTGATCATGCTGGTGCTGATGCCCATGACGCTGATCATCTTTGTGACCTTTTCTGCCCGCGCTCAACCCCTGTTTATGCGGTCTCAGCAGTACTTGTCGCATCTCAATACCGTGTTGCAGGAAAACCTGGCCGGCATTCGGGTGGTCAAAGCCTTTTCTCGGGAGCCCTACGAGTTGGAGCGCCTTTCGGCGGCCAACCAGGATCTCACCGACACGGCCATTCGCGTCGGCAAGATGATCTCGAGCGTCTTTCCCCTGATCTTTCTCATCACCAACCTGGGTACGCTGGCCGTTATCTGGCTCGGTGGCCTGCAGGTGATCGGCAACCGGCTGACCGTCGGTGAGCTGGTTGCCTTCCAAAGCTATGTAATGATGACCATGTTTCCCCTGTTCATGCTGGGCATGCTCGTGGCTATGGTCTCTCAGGCCGCCGTGAGCGCCGAGCGGGTGTTCGAGATCCTGGACGTTCAATCGGAGGTGGTGGAAAAGCCGGGCGCGGCAGACCTCCCGCCCATCCAGGGACAAGTGACCTTTGACGGCGTTTGGTTCCGTTACTTTGGATCCCAGGAGGAGCCTGTGGAGGAGCCGTCCAAGCCGCCCCGAAAGAAGCGCCGCGGTGGCCGTGGGCCCGCCATGCCCCGCATGGGCGGCATGGGCGCCCACGGCCCTGCCCCCGAGAACGAGTGGGTGTTGAAGGATGTGTCTTTCGCCGCCGAGCCCGGGCAGATTATTGCCCTCTTGGGGGCGACGGGCTCGGGCAAGAGCACCATCATTAACCTGATCCCGCGATTCTACGACGTGACCCGGGGCCGGCTGCTCATCGACGGCGTGGACGTGCGCGACGTGACCCTCGATTCGCTGCGCTCGCAGATCGGTATCGTGCTGCAAGAGACCACCCTGTTCACCGGTACCATCCGCGACAATATTGCCTACGGGCGCCCCGAGGCCACCATGGACGAGGTCATGGCTGCTGCCCAGGCAGCCCGGGCCCACGACTTTATCGTCGAATTTGCCGATGGCTATGAAACGCAGGTGGGCGAGCGGGGCACCACCCTCTCGGGTGGGCAAAAGCAGCGCATCGCCATCGCCCGCGCATTGCTGCTCGACCCCAAGATCCTCATCCTGGACGACAGCACCAGTAGCGTCGACGTTGAAACCGAATATCTCATCCAGCAAGCGTTAGATAAACTGATGGTGGGGCGCACCAGTTTCGTCATTGCTCAACGCATCAGTACCGTCCGTGACGCCGACGAGATTTTGGTGCTCGATGGGGGAGGCATTGCCGCCCGCGGCACCCACGAGGAGCTGCTGCGCGAAAGCGCCATCTATGCCGAGATCTATCACTCGCAGCTCCAAACGGGCTGCGAGCTGATGCCGGAACTGTGTGAGGAGAATCTCGAGTTGGACGCACAGATTGTGGCCGAGCCTGTGAACGATTCGCAACCACTTCCCAAGGAGGTGATCTAATGCACGGCGGACGCATGCGACATCTCCGCGAAGGACGCGACGAAAAAGCCCGTGATGTAGGCAAAACCCTGCGACGGCTGGGCATCTACTTCAAGCCCTACTGGAAGCAGTTGCTGTTTGTATTGTTGCTGCTGATCGTCGGC